>NZ_JBARYR010000459.1:0-3997 GCF_049648075.1 Rubrivirga sp.
CGAGGGTTCCGTCCTCGAACGTCAGGCGGACGACGGCGGGGACCTGTGCGGCCCCTCCGAAGGCCGCGCGCGGGACGGTGATCGCGCCCTCGATGCGGACCTGACCGCGCGACGCGACCGCGACAGGAGGCGTCGCACCGATGCGCAACGTCCCGCCCTCGGGCAGCACCAGCTCCGCCCGGAACGAGGCGTCGGTCGCGGTCTGGTTGCGCACGCGCAGGCGCAAGCGGTTCGCCACCTGCCCATCGGCCGTCTCGATGAACGGCTGCCCGACGGCCCGCACCAGGTCAACGTCGTAGGCGTGGCGCGTCGTGAGCGCGATCGTAAACACGGCGGTCACAGCCACCAAGAGCACGCCGTAGGCGACGGTCCGCCCCCGCACGGCCCGCGTGGGCGCGCCCTCGAGGGCGCGCTCGGACGTGTACCGGATCAGCCCTCGAGGCAGGTCGACGGCGTCCATGATGTCGTCGCACGCGTCGATGCACTGGGTGCACGCGATGCACTCCATCTGCAACCCGTCGCGGATGTCGATGCCCGTCGGGCACGTCCGCACGCACGCGCCGCAGTCGACGCAGTCGCCCACCGGCGGCCGGTCGCCGGCGTGCTCTTCGGCGATCGCCTTCCTGCCCCGCCGAGCGCGCGGCTCGCCCCGGTTGGGGTCGTAGGACACGATCAGCGAGTCCGGATCGAGTAGGATCGACTGGAAGCGGCCGTAGGGGCACGTGATGGTGCACATCTGCTCCCGAAAGATGCCGAAGTCGAACAGGACCAGGCCGGTCGTCAGCGTGGCGAGCACGAAGTAGCCCCAGTGCTCGGTCGGCGGGCCGGTCATCCAGGTGAGCAAGCGGTCCCAGCCCACGAAGTAAGCCGTGAACGTGTGGGCCAGCAGGGCAGACAGGATGATATAGATGCCCCACTTCGCCGCTTTCCGCAGGGCCTTGTCCGTCGTCCACGGGCCGGCGTCGCGCCGCGCGCGAACGTGCTCGGCGCCCTCGACGAACCGCTCGATCGGTCGGTAGACGAACTCGAGGTACACCGTCTGCGGGCAGCCCCACCCGCACCACACGCGGCCTAGGAGCGCCGTCACCAGCGCGACGGACACCAGGATGCCCAAGCCGACCAGCAACAACAGGAAGGTGTCGGTCGGGTAGAACGTGAACCCGAAGAACGTGAACTCGCGCGCCGCCAGGTCCAGCAGAACGGCCGGCTTCCCGCCGATCTGGACGATGGGCAGCGAGACGAAGAACGCGATCAGTGCCCACCCGACGACCTGGCGCCGACGCCAGAAGCGGCCCTTCGAGGGCGTCGGGTAGAGCCACCGGCGCGAGCCGTCGGCGCGCAACGTCGACAGGACGTCGTCGGGCGAGTCGAGGATGCCGACGTCGTCGGCCGAGACGAAGGCGGTCACGGGTGTCGGGAGTCTGAACGCCAAGCTCCCGAGCCGGGCACCCGGACAGCGCGGGCGTGGCGAGTGAGGACACGCCGTCTCACCCCGACACGGCGTGCCGGGGAATCCCCTACACGACTACCGCCTCCGGGGCGAGCGCGTCCTCGAGGTCGGCACAGGGCCTCGCTGGACTCGTCAAGGAGGAGCGGCGGCCTCGAGGACGTCACGTCGGCTTTGCGCTCCGTCAGGGCTTCCACCCCCGAACCGTCGTCCCCGCGTACGCGGGATCCCGAGTGTCGACCTCGAGGACGGGACTCGTCCAAAGTTGGGCGCAGCACATGGCCTCGGCACGCTCAGTGAAGAGCGTCGACCTCGAGGTCGACGGAGCCAACCCACGCCTGGCAAAGGCCGACGGCCACCCGACCTCGATGGTGCCTAGCTATACGAGCACCAATCAGGCGTGGTCATGAAACGTCCGTGCCGACCTCGAGGACGGGACCGGACGGCGCCCTCGAGGACGCGCCCTTGGCGTCATAGCGCCGGCTCGCCTTCGGGCGCCTTGGCGTTCGGCGGGTCCGTGCCCTGGAGCGAGACGACGTAGGCGAGCACTTCGGCCCGCTCTTGCTCGCCGAGTTGGGCGCTCATCGGTGGCATCCCCTGCGCGGGGAAGCCTTCCGAGATCGAGGTCCACAGCTGCTCTGGGTCGGCGCCGTGGATCCAGAACTCGTCGGTCAGGTTGGGGCCGATGGTGCCCTCGCCGTTGTCGCCGTGGCACGCGGCACAGATCGCGGCAAAGTGGACGACGCCGGCCTGGGCCATCTCGGCGTCGCCGGCGTACTCCCTCAGCGCGCCGGGGTCCGTCTTGAAGCTCGGCCCGGTGGCGGCGTAGAGCGCGCGGACCTCCTCGAGGCGCTCGCCCGACTCCGCGAAGTCGTCGCCGTAGTCGTCGATCCAGTCGAAGGCGTGGACGCCCAGCGCGTAGATCGGTGCGAACACGATCCCGGCCCAGAACAGCGCGACCCACCAGCCCGGCATCGGGTTGTCGTACTCGCGGATGCCGTCGTAGGTGTGTCCCTGGATCACCCGGTCCACGGTCCCTTCGCCGACGGCGACCTCGGGCAGCGTCGGGGCGTCCGGGTCGCGGAGCGGGGAGTCGGGATCGGGCGCGGTCTCGTCCGGCGCGTTGTCGCCGACGGCGACGGTGGGGATGTCGGGGCCGGGGCGTTTGGGGGTACGGGGCGTCTCAGGCATGGTCGGCGTCCGGTCGGTCGTCGCGGGGGAAGAACTCGGGGGCATCGTCGAGCGGCTGACGCTTGATCTCTTCACGCGTCCGCTTCGACATCGTGAAGGCGTAGCCCACGACGCATAGGAAGGCGACGAAGAAGGCCACGACGGCGACCTCGGCCAGGGCGCCGGTCTGCAAGGCTCGGATGGTCTCTTTCCACATGGCGGCGGTGGGCTAGAAGGAGCGCTGGGCGACGACGGCGGTGTCGTTCAGGATCTGCTGGCGCTCGCGTTGCTCGTGCAACTCGAGGTCGGGCTCGGCCCGCTCGAGGTCGCGGCTGACCTCGCGGGCGCGGTCGACGCCGAGCCGCTGGAGGTAGGCGACCATCGCGATGATCTCTTTGTCCGCCAGTCGGTCGGGACCGCCCTGGCGCACGACCTCGGCCGCGATCGAGTCGGCCTGGGCCTGGGCGAGCCCGACGGCGCCCTCGAGGTCGGCGTCCGAGTACGGGATACCCAGGCGCCGGAGCCCGCGCATCCGCTGCGTCACGTCCTCGAGGTCGAGCCGCGTCGTGAGCATATGGGCGTACGGCGGCATGATCGAGTTCGGGCTCGTGCTCCGCGGCTGCTCCATGTGGCGGACGTGCCACAGGTGCGGGTATTTGCCGCCGACGCGCGCCAGGTCCGGGCCGGTCCGCTTGGAGCCCCACAGGTGCGGCGTCTCGTAGGCGCCCTCCTCGACGGTCGAGACGGGTCCGTAGCGCATCACCTCGTCTTGGAACGGGCGCACCTGCTGGCTGTGGCAGTTGTTGCAGCCCTCGGCGATGTACATGTCGCGGCCGACCAGCTCGAGCGGCGTGTACGGCTCGAGCGTCTCCATCGGCTCGACGGCGCCGCCGACCAGGAAGATGGGCGCGAACTCGACGATGGTGCCCACCGAGATGGCGAGCACCGTCAGGACGGTGAACACGAGGGGCCAGCCCTCGAGGCGCCGGTGGAGGCCGTGGGTGCGGAGGAAGCGGGACATGAGTCAGGCGGAGGGGGTAGGCGTCGTCCTCGAGGCCGGCACCGCAGGCGGGGTGGTCGTGGGCACAGAGCTAGGCGAGGGCCGGGGCGGGCGTGTTCTGACCGTCGCCCGAGGCGCCGAGGCGCGGGACTGCGACGGCCGGATCGGGCAGGTCCTTCGGGGCGCGTCGGATGGTCTCGAACAGGTTCCACATCATCAGCACCACGCCCAGCAGGTACATCGAGCCACCGATCAAGCGGACCCAGTACATCGGGCGGACCTGGATCACGGTCTCGACGAAGTCGGGGTAGAGCAGGCGGCCGGCGTCGTCGAAGGCTCGCCACATCAAGCCCTGTGTGATGCCGGACGTGTACATCGCC
>NZ_JBARYR010000460.1:0-3649 GCF_049648075.1 Rubrivirga sp.
GTGCGTACGCCGCCGATCTTGGGCCGCGCGCTGATCTCTTCGGCCGCGCCGCTGTCGGTCACGTAGTCCACCATGAGCGTGCGCTCGGCCTCGAGGTCGTCGCTCAGCGTGAACGCGACGAACTGGCCGGTCGGGTCGACGGTCAACTGACGCACGGTGCGCGAGCCGATGTAGAAGGTCGGTGGGCCGTCTTGGGCCTCGAGGTCGCGGGCGACGTCACGCAGTGAGTCCTGGCGCACGCGTTCGCGGACGACGCCTAAGAGACGGCGCTGTTGGTCTTGCACGTACAAGGCGGCGCTGTCGGGCGCGGCCTCGACGGGCGCGCTGCCGGAGCGCAGGTCGGTGAGCTGTTGGACGCCTCCCTGGGGCCACATGCGGAAGAGCGCGTCGCCCTGTCGGTAGGCCACCGATCCGTCCTCGAGGACGACGGCACCCGATTCCCTCGCCGCGGTCTGGGTCACCATCGAGGTCGAGAATCCGAGTCTCGGGTCGTAGACGAAGACGTCGCCATTGCGTGTGAACGCCCGCCTCGGACTCGTTGCCGCGCGGGGGAGCCCGCCGTCGAAGCGCGGCGGCAACGTCCGGCGCTGGAGGGGCGAGACCTTCTCGGGCTGGCCGTCCGGCCCGACGCGGTAGAGCGAGTCGGCGGGGAATTGACCGTCGGGATTCCAGTAGAAGTAGGGCGCGTCGCCGGCCTCGGTCCAGAACGGCGCACTCGGCCACGCCCCGATCCAGGTCTCGGGCGCCTGTGTGATCTGGTCGATGGTGAGCGTCGGCTGGGCGACGGCAGCGGTGGCGACGGCGAGGAGCAGGAGCGAGCGCATGAGCACGGTGTGGCGTGCGCCCAATATCCGCTACACGCCGACTGTCAGGCTCGCCGAGACGTGGTTGAAGCGGAAGTCGCCGCCTAACTGCACATTGCCGCCAAAGACCTCGATCTGGTCGTCTGAGAACGGCGTGAGCGACAGCCCACCTCGGACCTCAGGACGGAGCTTGACACCGCCCGTCTCGACCTCGAGGCCGAGCGACGCGCCGACGGCCAGGTGACTCCGCCGGACATCGCCCAGCAGCCCGAGCAGGCCCTCTCGCTCCGAGCCTTCCTCGAGGACGACGCGCACCTCGGGACCAACCCCGGCGACTAGAACGCCCGGCCCGTACGGCTGCCGGACCGTGACCTCGCCGGAGGCGAGCGCGAACGCGATGTCGACGCTGGTCTGGCCCAGGATCGCGGCGCCGTCGAAGATGTCGCTCGCGCTGAGGTACCCCACGCCGACGCGCCCGCCCCACGTCTCGCCACGGACCTCGAGTCGAGCGCGCGCATCAAGGCCGATCGAGGTCGGGAACTCGACGGTGCCAATCGGGACGGGGATGCCGGCGGCCTCGATGGTGCCGCTGGCGCCGAGGGTGGTCAGGCTGGGGCCGACGGACACGTCGCCGCCGACGGTGATCTGGGCGGACGCGGCCGTTGCGAGGAAGAGAAGCACGAGTACGCGCACGGCATCGAGGACGGGGAGCGGCAACGTACGAGGGTCGTCCTCGAGGGGCGAGGTGGATGATATGCGATGTGGGGTGTGATATAAACGGCGAACCTGCACTATCGTGACGTGAGCGCCCATTTGGCTGTACTCTCTGCACGTTTTCCGTCCTCGAGGGCGCGGGTTTATCACGCACTGCGCCGCCGAATATCTGTTCTACGGCAACTCTCCAACTGTATCGCCCATGATCCGCCACATAGCCGTCGCTCTCGCGGTCGCACTCGCCGTCCCGGTCGCTGCACAAGAGTACACACCTCCCTATGATGACCCGGACTACTACGGTGTCCAGGGCGGGACCGAACTCGTCATGGTCTACGTCGGAGCAACCAGCTGCGGCCCCTGCCACTCCCCGGAATTGAAGTCGGCCCTGGAGATGGCGAAGGTGGCGCTGGCTGAGCGGGCCGAGCGCGAGGGGAAGACGTTCGTCGCTGTGGGGGTCGCGATCGACTACATCGTCGAGGAGGGGATCGAGTTCTTGGCTTCCTCGGGCCGGTTCGACGAGATTGTCGTTGGCCGGAACTGGCTCAACTCGGCCTCGCTCGCCCACCTCTGGCGGTCGGAAGGAGTAGAGGACCGTATGGTCGGGCTCCCAGGCGTGGTCGTCTTCGAGCAGCAAGTGTCGTTCGGCGAGACCGTGGAGGCGAGCGAGCCGCGTTACCTCGTCGAACTGATGGGGGCCGACGACATCCCAGCCTGGGCAGAAGCAGGGGCGCCGTTAGAGTGTAGAAGCTGGGACGAGTGGTGACACTTTAGACCGGGACGATGGGTAACACGATCTGCGCGGGAATCTTCGTCTAGAGCATTCACGCCCTCGAGGCCGACACAGAAGCAGTACAGCGACACCGTCCTCGAGGACGCCTACTCCCCGTGCGGCGGAAGCACCGTCCCCGCGTGGGGCCGCGTGTCCCCGCCAATCTTGAGCCGGTCCGGGACGTCGTTCCGCTGCGGCTCCGGGTTCACCAACCCGCCCGTGATCGGCGTCTCGAAGGCCTGCACGAACGGGGCCACGGCCGAGAACCAGAAGTCCTGCTGGAACTCGTAGAAGTCCGGGTCGAACCCGAGCGCGTCGCCCTCGTGACCCGCCACGTCGAGGTAAAAGACACGCGGCCAGCCCGGGAACTGGGACTGCGCCTCCGCGAGCAGCGACATCACCGCCTGGGCCGCGACCTCGAACGAGTCCTCCGGCATCACGACGTGGTACACCGCGATCGTGTTGTCGAAGCCCATGTGGACGCCCGGCGCGTCCGGCTTGGCGTAGTCGGGGATGAACGGGGCGTCGTCGTCGGCCATGACTGGGCGGCGGGTGGGCGGAGAACCTATCGCGGCGGCTCGGCCTCCGCCATCGCGACCGCTTCACCGCCACCCGAAGGCGCGCCCTCGAGGTCGACCACGGGAGCGGATCGGCGCGGCAGCGTCAAGACCCAGCCGGGCTCGTCGCCCTCGAGGCGAGACGACGTGCCGCCCATCGCCGACGCGATCTGGCGCACCAGGTCCGGCCCGATCCCCATCGCGCTCGCGCTCGGCGGCATCCCGATCACGGCAAAGTCGACGGTGTCGGGACCCGAGTCGTAGAGGCGGACGCTGACCTGGTCGCTCATCGTCGAGGCGACCGCGCTGCCCACCAAGTGCCGAGCGGCGCGCTCGAACAGCGAGCCGTCGAGCAGGAGCAGCGGTGTCGACACCTTGCAGACGGCCTCCAAGCCGATCCGCCGGGCGTCGGCCGCGGTCCGGTACGACTCCACGATGGACGTCACCATCGCCCCGAGATCGACCGGCGCCGGCCTCGAGGTCAGGTCGTCGTCGTCGAGGACGGTCAGGTCGAGCAAATCATCGAGGGCGCCCAGCAGCCGCTCGCCGGCGCGCACGATCACGTCTCGGACCTCGCTGACCTCGTCCGGCGGCGTCTCGCCGTCGAGCAGTTCGGCGTAGCCCAGGATCGCGGTCATCGGCGACCTGAGTTCGCGGTTGAGGTGGCGCAGGAACGCGGCCCGTGCCGAGGACCGCCCGTCGCCCTCGAGGGCGGGGACGACCGTGCCGACCACGCCCCAGACGTCGCCGTCGTCGTTCCGCCGCGGCCCGACGTGGACCACGATCGGCTCGCCGCCGGCCTGCAT
>NZ_JBARYR010000461.1:0-3018 GCF_049648075.1 Rubrivirga sp.
CGAATCCGCTCGCCCTCGACGGGCGCCGCATCGAGGGCGGCGGACCTTGGCGGTTTCTCCTGAAGTCCCGGCCGCTCCGCCATGCAGATCCGCAACGTCGCCATCGTCGCCCACGTCGACCACGGCAAGACCACCCTCGTCGACGCCCTGCTCCAGCAGAGCGGCACCTTCGCCGCCCACGAGGCCATCACCGAGCGCGTCATGGACTCGATGGACTTGGAGCGCGAGAAGGGGATCACGATCATGGCCAAGAACACGGCCGTCCGCTACACGACCGAGGCCGGCGACGACGTCAAGATCAACATCGTCGACACGCCCGGTCACGCTGACTTTGGCGGCGAGGTCGAGCGGACGCTCCGCATGGTCGACGGCATCATGCTCCTGGTCGACGCGGCCGAGGGGCCGCTGCCCCAGACGCGGTTCGTGCTCTCGAAGGCCCTGGCGCTCGGGTTGGTCCCGATCGTGGTCATCAACAAGATCGACCGCGGCGACGCGCGGGCCTCGGAGGTGCTGGACGAGATCTACGACCTGTTTATCGACCTCGATGCCGACGAGCACCAGCTCGAGTTCCCCGTGATCTACGCCGTCGCGCGTGACGGCGAGTGCACCCTCGACATGGCCGAGCCGCTGACGGACCTCCAGCCCGTCTTCGAGACCATCGTCAGCACGGTCCCCGCGCCGGCGGGCGATCCCGACGCGACGCTTCAGGTGTTGGTCACCGACGTCAAGCCCGACGCCTACCTCGGCCCCATCGCCATCGCCCGCGTCGTCAACGGCACCCTCGAGGTCAAGCAGCGCGTGTTGATGTGCCACCGGACCGGCGAGATCAAGGCCGCGCAAGTCACGAGCCTGTTCGTCTCCGAAGGTCTCGACCGCGTCGAGGCCGAGAGCGCCACGGCCGGCGACATCGTCTACATCGGTGGCATGACCGGCATCGGCCTCGGCGAGTCGCTGACCGACATCGAGGACCCGAAGCCGCTCGACGCCCTCGACATCGACGAGCCGACGCTGTCGATGGAGTTCCGCGTCAACGACTCGCCGTTCGTCGGTAAGGACGGCAAGTACGTCACGTCCCGCAACCTGCGCGACCGGCTGATGAAGGAGGGCGAGGCCAACCTGGCCTTGCGCATCGACGAGACCGAGAGCACGGACCGCTACCTCGTCTTCGGCCGGGGCGAGCTGCAGAGGGCGATTCTGATCGAGCAGATGCGGCGCGAGGGCTTCGAGTTCGCCGTCGGTATGCCGCAGGTGATCACGAAGGAGGTCAACGGCAAGCTGTCGGAGCCCTTCGAGCGCGCGACGATCGACGTGGCCGAGGAGTTCATGGGCGTCGTGATCGAGACGCTCGGGACGCGCAAGGGCATGATGGTCGAGATGAAGAACAACGGCTCGGGCCGCGTTCGCATGACGTTCGAGATCCCGGCACGCGGGCTCATCGGCTACCGGACCGAGTTTCTGACCGACACCAAGGGCACGGGCCTGCTCACCCACCTGTTCGACGGCTACCGCCCGTGGGCCGGCCCCATCACGCACCGCGCGACCGGCGCCATCGTGGCCGACCGTAACGGCAAGGTGACGCCCTACACCATCGTCAACCTGCAGGAGCGCGGTCAGCTGTTCGTCGAGCCCGGCGACGAGGTCTACAACGGCATGATCGTCGGCGAGAACGCGCGGGACGAGGACATGGAGGTCAACGCGACCAAGGAGAAGAAGCTGACCAACATGCGCGCGAGTGGCTCGGACAACTTCCTCAAGATGAACCCCTCGAAAAAGATGTCGCTCGAGGAGGCCATCGAGTTTATCCGCGACGACGAGCTGATCGAGATCACGCCGTCCTCGACGCGTCTCCGCAAGCGGCACCTCGACCCGCACGAGCGCAAGCGCGCCTCCCAGGCCCGCAAGAAGGAGGCGTAGCCCGTTCTCGAGGGAGGTCGGACTGCGTGTTTCATGGGCTGAGACCGACCGTCAAACGAAGGCCCGCGCCCGCCTCGCCCGTCGGCGTTACCAGCGTCGCGGGGGTGATCGTGACGGCCCGCCGCGCTCCGAGCCCGTACCCAATGAAGGCGCCGAGAGGGACAAGGCCGACGCTCAGGTACATTCCCGCGATCGCGGGGCCGAGTGCGCCGATGTCGGGTATCGTCAGGGCTACGCCGATCAGGACGGTGCCGGGGACCGCCCCGAGTGCGGCCCCCGCTATCGCCCCTCGCAGCGTTCCGTCCACGCCGAGCGCCTGGCCTATTCCATACGTTGCTGCCGTGACGCCGAGAGCGGCGCCAGCGGGAAGCAAGAGCGCGGCCTCGTCCCCCTCCGCGACCTCGGAGACGAGAAACAGGCCGGCTGCCAGGGAGCCCACCGCCGCCGAAGCCCCGACCGCGTAGATCCCGACGCCTTTCAAGACCGTTGCCGTGCGAGGGTCGTCGCCATTCGTCGCGGGGCCCTGCGCGCTGGCGGCGGTCGTGAGCAGGACGAGCAGAGCAAGTCGGAGCATGGGTTTCGGGCCGGCTGGCGACTATGGTATCCGCTTGCTAGCGTTGACGCCTGATGCAGATGCACCAGTCGCGTCGCGGTCTCTTCGTCGCCACGGCCGGACGCGCCCTCGAGGGCGTCTCAGGACCCACGTTCGTCCTCGAGGTCGGGCGATTGCAACTCGACACTGCGCGCGCCGTCCTTGGCTCCATGCGCGTTTCCCGCTCCGACCTTGAGGGCGCCGTCCAGGCCTCCGCCGCCGCCGTCCTGGGCGTCACCGACGTCGTCGAGTCCGCGCACGCGACCATCGCCCGGCCGTGGCGAAAGGAGAAGCGGACGCGCGGGATCTCGAAGTGGGTCTACCGTTCCGTCCGCGCCATCACGCGCGGCGTAGCGCGGCTGTTGGGCGTCACGCTGGCCGCTCGGCCCGGCGGTCCGGTCCGGGAGTCCGCCTCGCGGGACGCCGTCGTCGGGATCCTGAACGGCGCCTTCGGCGACACCCTCGAGGCCGAGGGCAATCCGCTCGCGCTTCGGACCGAGCTCCGCCACGAC
>NZ_JBARYR010000462.1:0-5289 GCF_049648075.1 Rubrivirga sp.
GAGCAGCGCGAGCGTCGCCACGAACTGAAAGACGATCAGGCCCTGTCGAAACCCGATCGCCCCGGACCGTCGTCCTCCGCCGCTGCCGCGCAGCACGACGGTGGGGCGATACCGAGACAACACGACGGCCGGATACCATCCTGCGAGTCCGGAGACGACGACGGCGACGAGACCGGTGAACCCGAGAGCTCCGGGGTGCAGCAGCGCTGACGCCTCGACCTCGACGCCGAACAGGCCGCCGGCGGCAGGCACGAGAGCGACAGCCGCAAGCCAGCCGGCTGCGACGGCGCCGAGCGTGAGCAGCCCGGTTTCGCCCATCAGTTGGCCGGCAATCTGGCCGCGTGTCCCCCCGATGGCTTTCCGAACGCCGATCTCCTTCGCGCGCGCGGCCCCCTGGGCCGTCGCGAGGTTGACGTAGTTGACGACGGCCGAGAGCAGGATCAGCAGCCCGATGAGCGCCAGGGCCCACAGCGTCACCGGATCGGTCACGTAGCTGCCAGGATAGGCTCCAAACTCGGGTGTGGTGTGGATGTCTGCGAGGGGTTGGAGCATGAACTGCTGCTCTGCACGTTGCTCCTCGGTCTGGTGGGCCGTCCGGATCGCGTTCAGCTGGGTCTCGACCTCGCCCGCGTCGGCGCCGTCGTCGAGGACGACGTAGAGCGTATAGCCGTCTGAGAACCCCCATTCGTCGTACGCGGGCGCCCGCGTCGCCATCGAGGCGAAAACCTGGAACGGCAGATGCGTCTCGGCCGGTGGATCCGCAACGACGCCGACCACTTCGAGCTCGAGCTCGGCGCCGAGTCGAATCGTCTCCCCGATGGGATCGCCGTCGCCGTAGTAGCGGGCGGCCGTCGCCGCGGTCAGCACCGCAGCGTTCGGCTCCACCAGCCGCTCGACGCTGCCCGCTCGCACGGTGTAGTCGAAGACGTCGAAAAAGTCCGGGCTGACGAACGAAAGGCCGTCCTGGCTCAGATACCGGTCCGCGGCTCGAACCGACACTGACCCGTAGCTGACCTGCAGCTCCGCGACTCGGTCGACGCCTGGAACGCCTTCGCGCACGAGCGGGACCAGCCCGGTCGGAGTCTGCGCTTGGTACGACGGCCCATCCTCATCCCACTCGGGCCACAGCGCACCGACCCGGTAGGTCCGCTCCGCCTGCGCGTGGTAGTCGTCGAAGCGGAGTTCGTGCGACACGAGAGCGTAGATGCACAAGGCGCACAGAACCCCCAGCGTAAGCCCGAAGAGATTGATCGCGCTGTAGAGCGTCCGTTTCCGGAGCGTCCGGAGGGTGGCTTTGAAGACGGTTTGTGCCATGGCGACAGAGCGTTGCGTGGATGTCCGCCGGTCGGGTCGACGTTCGGGGATCGGATGCTCTACAGCCCCCCGTCAGCAGGGAGCCCCGTCGACAGAGAGTGGGAGCCCCTGCCCGAGCGCTGCGACGTGAGATCCCAGACGACCGACCGAGGAGTATTCGAGACGCATCAGGACATGGAATCCTCTGCGATTCGCGTGCCAAGGCTTTTGTGTGGGCCCTGGGCACTCCTCTCCTCGCTCGGACGTGCGCGCGCGCACACTCGCTGGGCGATGGCGCACACCGCACGCCTGAAAGACTCGCGGCCTGAATCAGACGTCTTCGAGGTAGGGCAGCGGGCTGACGGGGCAGAAGTGCGGCGCCTCGTCCAGCATGTGGCGCATCGAGCGGACGTGGCCTGCGCCCACGACGACGAATACACGCTCGTCGCCAGGACGGACAGTCCGCAGGATGTGGTGGACCATGTTGACATTGCGGCCATACCAGGCCGTGAGCTTGTTGGGGCCGGGGTAGTCGGCGTCCTGGCCGGCGCCCAGGGCCATGAACATCTGGAAGTGGTTGCCGCGGAGCGCAGAGTCGTCGTTGAGCCAGGTGTAGTAGTCCACCAGGGAGACGGCGCGGATCAGCGAATCCTCGTCGACGCGGAGGCGGTCGGGGATCAGCTGGTTGTAGTCCATCGTGTGCTTGATTTCGCCACCCCGTGCCACGTACTCACGGATGGGTGTCGAGAGAGGGTCGCGCGGGAAATCGATCGGCTGGACGCCGTCGAGGCCGAGCCGGCGTGCGAGCCGGAAGCCGACCTGAACGGCCTCGTCAGCGTCGTCGCTTAGGCCACCCGAGGCGAGGTAGGCCGCGTAGAGCGAGTCGGCTCGGGCGTCTTCCTCGCCCCACACCCACTCGACGCCAACGTGCTGAGGAGCGAAGGCAGCGAGCCGCTCGACCAGGTCGTCCAACTCGGCTTGGCGCTCCGGCACCAAGACGTCAGGTACGTCGACCGTGTAGGTGTCAGGGCTGTTGTTAGCGAGGTGGGCTGTGCCTAGTAGCATCACCTGAATTTGCCCGCCTGCGCACTCGGGCCAGACGGTGGGGTTGGGTGTGGGCTCGTCGAAGGGGTTCGGTGCCTGGGCAGAGACGAGCGGAGCGCAGGCGGCGGGGAGCGCGAGCGCGAGAAGCCGGAGGAGCGACGAGGTCAGCATCGGAGTATGGGCGTTGGAGATTCGCCAGGGCTCTCCCGGCGACTACCTCAGGATCAAACAAATCGCCTGTGCCGCCGTCCTACGGAAGAATCGGGACGCCGAGACCTGGTGTCATGACGCAATGGGACGTGCCGCAATCGGGCGTGCTGCCTGCTCGCGGCACCGGTCCCGATAGGCCGACGGAGTCTGGCCAGTTCGCTCCTTGAACACTCGGTTGAACGTGGACTTCGACGCGAATCCGGCGTCGAGTCCGATGGCGAGGACGGTGAACGGTTCACTCTCTGGGTCGGCCAGCCGACGCTGGGCTTCCCCGACGCGGAGCTCGTTGACGTAGTCGGGGTAGGTCGTGCCCAGAGACTCGTTGAGGAGGTACGAGAGGACCTTGTCGGTCAACCCAATCTGACTCGCCAGCGAGCCGAGCGTGAGATCGGGGTCGAGGTAAGGACGTTCGGTCGCCACGAGCCGGTCGAGCGCTGCCAGGTGAACGGCCGCCGCGTCCTCGCCGACGTTGTAGCGCTCCTTGCGCTCAGGTGCCTCGTCGGCCGGCTCGACTCGGACGGCGGCCTGGATGTAGCCGCCGACCGCCAGGACGTAGATGACGGCGCTGTAGAGGATGCTCTCGACGAGAGGCATCCAGCGGATGCCGAGGACCTCGTGGCGATGCAGATCCGGGACAAGAGGGCCGATCAGGCTGAACGCAAGCGCGCTCCCGAGCACGAGCGTCGCTGCCTGAATCACCAAGCGAAGCCACCGATACCGCGACCGCGCCCACTCGTACTCGGCATCCGCCTGTTTCCGCACGATCCGCCAGCACAGCGCGAGGTAGGTCGCCAGACCCAGCACGAACAGGGCAATTTGGACCGTCACCCACCATGCCGAAAACACGCGATTCATGTACACCTGCTTGACAGACATCGGGGACACGGCGATGCTGACGACGAGCACGGCCTGGGCGGCGGGGAGCACCCAGTGGCCCAGCCCGGGCCACGGTTTTCCGAGTCGGGCGCGAACGTACGCGTAGAGAAGGGGTCCGACGGCGAACGTGAACGGGAGCGGGGCGAACACGATGCCGAGGTTCTCGCCCGACGGCTGGATGTAGATCAGGAGCACGTAGAGCACGAGGGCCGCGCCCACCTGCATGAGCGACCCGAAGGCGACGTTGGCCTGCCGGCTCCCGCTCTGCCTCGCGAGCAGCACGGCCCCGATCGTCACGCTCGCGACGATGCCACCGCCCGCCAGGAGCGTCGCGACGATCTGGACCCAGGAGAGTTCGAACTGCACCGTGGGCTAGTTGGGCCGGCGGGCGAGGAGTCCAATTCCCACCAAGATGCCGGCCCACGCCGCTCCGGCGTTGAGGCAGAAAATGGTCTCGCCCTGAATCAGAAAGCCGAGGAGACCGAGTGCGCCTGCAGCGATGGACACGGTGGTGAGGGCGGTGAGGAGCCGGCTCGCGCGGCGGGAGGAGAAGGCCATGAACAACAGCGGGACGTGTTGCCCAAGACACGTGTGGCGGCTAGCGGGAGCGCCTCATGGAAGAATCGGGACCTGTAGTCGCTCGTGTGTCGGGTCGAGGTAGACGTCCTGCGTCGACCCTTTCGAAGCGTACGCCCTGGGTTCGGATGGTGGTGACGGTGAAGCCGGTAGTCGTTCCGTCGGGACCCCGCTCGAACACCACGCCCCAGATCGGCGACGCGTAGTCACCCATGAATCGTCCTCCTGCGCTGTGGGTGAGCGGTACCGGCTCGTGCCCACGTGGGCGGACTGCTACGAGCTCCCCCTCGTCGATCCGGAGGGTATAGACGGCATTCAACTCCTCGCTATGGTAGAGGCCTACAAAGTCCTCCAGCACGATCGTCTCCGGCTCGGTGGGGATCCGAAAGAACGCATCGGCCCCGAGCCGGGGGGCGGAGAGGGTGTCGACCGAACCGTTGGCTGACACGTCGAATGTGAGTCCGAGACCGCCGCGCGTAGAGAACTGCGCCGGACCGACGGGCGAGATTCCCCACTCCGGCTGTCCGACGAGCTGCACGACGTAGCCGTCTTCGCCCCGGGCGATTCGGAGGGTATAGCCCGGCGACCCCACCTGCTCGTAGCGGCCCTCGAACGCGTCAAACGTCGCAGGGTCGAACAAATCGGGGTCGTAATCAGGAGCGGGTTCGGCACCGGCGGCAACCGCGTTGTTGCCTTCGGTCTCGAATCTGTCGGAGAAGAACGTCTCGGCGACGTCATCGGCCGCGGCCACGGGATTGATCGAGCTCACATTCCCCAGCACCACGACTCCGGCATCGATCTCGGGGTAGTACGCCACGAACGACCGGTAGCCGGCGATCGCCCCGCTGTGTTGGATGCGCTGAAGGCCTTTGTGCTCGTCTACGTGGACCCCGAGCGCGTACCCGAGCGTGTCGCCACTGGCGAGGACGCCGCGCTGGCGCATCTGCCGTGCGACGGCGGCTCCGCCCACCTCGGCCGTGCCGAAGTTGCTCAGCCACCGTGCAAGGTCCCCGACGGTCGAGAAGACTCCGCTCGACCCGTAGATGGAGTATGGGAGAACCTCCTCCTCGTATCCGCCCGCCGCCGGCTCGTACGAGGCAGCACGCCCCGGGATGACCTCCCGGTGGTCGTCGCCGACGAACGTGTGACGCATCTGGAGCGGCCCGAAGACGTTGTCTTGCATCCACGACCGAAACGGCTCGCCCGTCACGCACTCGACGACCTCCGCTAGTAGGACGTAGTTCGAGTTGCTGTACTCGTACCGGGTGCCCGGCTCGAACCCCAATCCAC
>NZ_JBARYR010000463.1:0-1925 GCF_049648075.1 Rubrivirga sp.
GCTATGGAAAGGCCGAGGACGCCTCCGGCGGTGGGTCTTCGTCCAGAACCTCGCGGAGCGTACGGGCGAGCGTCCCGCCGAGTCCTGCCTTCGAGAGGTACGCCCGTGCGCCCGCAGCCCGAGCGCGGGCCACCGTGGCGGGCTCGACAGAGGCGGACACGACGACGACCGGGAGGTCGGGGCGCTCGGCGCGGACGTGCTCGGCGAGCGCGATGCCGTCCTTCCCTGGGAGCGAGACGTCGGTCAGAAGGAGGTCGCACCCCGCCCACGCCTCCTCACCCAGGGCTTCCTCGGCGCTCGCCGCTACCCCGCACAGTTCGAGGTCGGCCTCGCACCCGATCAGCGTGGACAGGGCGGCCCGCATGACGGCGTGGTCCTCGACGAGAAAGATGCGGTGGGGCACAGGGGGGCTTGGGGGAGCGCAGTCGGTCCTGTATGTACCGTACGCGGGCCCGGGTGCTCCCTCGCCTGTGAGAACCATGGTTCTCCCCACGGCGGCGTACGCCTACTCCTGCGCCCTCGGACGGGGCTCCCCACCCGCCGGGACCGTGATCGTGACGCGCGTGCCGCGGCCCCGCTCCGAGTCCAACTCGAGGTGGCCGCCGGCCATCTCGATCCTCTCGCGGACGCTGAAGAGGCCGAGCCCGCCGTGCCCAGCCCCCGGCGCGTCGACGTCGAACCCGTCGCCCTCGTCTTCGACCTCTACCACGACGGTCTCGCCGTCCCGGTGGGCCCGGACCGTGGCCCGCGCCGTCCCGGCGTGCTTGACCACGTTGAAGAGGAGCTCGCGGAGGGTGTTGTAGAGGAGCGAGCGGACCCCGTCGCCGGGGACCTCGCACGGTCCGTCGACCTCGACGGTCACGTCCAGCTGGTGCAGGTCCCGCTTGCGGTCGGCCAGCCACCGGAGTGTGTGTACCAGGTCCTCGCTCTCGAGAGAGGGCGGGCTCAACTCCGAGGCCAGCGTTCGGGTGAGGGCCGTGGCGCTGTCGAGGATCTCGTCGGCCTTCTCTCGGAGCGCCCGGTCCTCGTCCGAGGCGAAGGACTTCCACAGGACGTGGTGGGTGATGGCGAGGCCGGCGAGGTGCTGCTGGAGGTCGTCGTGGAGCACGAGCGCGATCCGGCGGCGCTCCTCGTGCTCGGCGACGGCGAGCCGCTCAGAGAGCCGGCGGACCTGCTCGGTCCGCTCCGCGACGCGCGCCTCGAGCGTCGCGTTGAGGTTCTGGATCTCGGTCTCGTCGCGCTGTCGCCGCGTGATATCAACGAAGGTCACCACGACCCCGTCGATCCGGTCCTCCGTGCTCCGGTACGGTCGGGTGTGGACGAGGTACCACCGGCCGTCCTCGCTCTCCACCTCGCGCTCCTTCACCTCCAGCCGGTCGAGCACCGCCTCCGCGTCCTCCACGAGCCGCGAGCCCCCGAACTTCTGCGCGAGGTCGCCGAGCGGGCGGCCGACGTCGGAGGCGAGCACGTGGAAGAGGTCGCGGACGCGGGGCGTGAACCGCTGGATGCGGAGCTGGCGATCGAGGAACAGCGTCGCGATCTCGGTCGAGACGACGAGGTTCTCGAGGTCGCCCTTGGCCCGGGCCGTCTCGTCCACCTTGTGCTTGAGCTCGTCGTTGACCGTGCGGAGCTCCTCGGACATCGACTGCGCCTCCTCCTTCGAGGTCTCCAGTTCCTCGGCCGTCGAGCGGAGCTCTTCGTTGATCGACTGGAGCTCCTCGTTCTGGGCGCGGAGCTCCTCACGGCTCGTCTCGAACTCCTCGACCGAGACCTGGAGCTGCTCCTGGGTCCGGCGGAGCGCCTCGGCGAGCACCTCGTCGGCGTCCGCCGTCGGGACGGCGGCGGCCAGCGCGGGCGGGAGCACGTCGAAGACCAGCTGCACGAGGTCCCCGTCCGGCGCCGGGCGTGCCCGGACGGTAACGGCC
>NZ_JBARYR010000464.1:0-2553 GCF_049648075.1 Rubrivirga sp.
TCGACCGGCGGCTCGGGAACGCTTGGCCGCTGTGCTCGGCCTCGAGGTCGCGCCCGACCGCGTAGCGGAAGACGGCCATCTCGTAGGCGAGCGCTCGGCCCGCCGCGTTCGGCAGGATGCGCTCGGCCGACGCCACCAGACGGTCGTAGACGTCGCCCTCTCCCCGGCCCGCACGGCGGACCAGCCCGACCCCGACCGCGATCGCGAACCCGACCTCGAGGACGGGCACCACCACCGCGACGGCCTCGAGGGCGCCGCGGTACGGATCAGGGATGAGGAGCCACGCCGCGCCGACGCTCAGGCCAAACACTGGAACCACCGTCCACCACGACAGGCCGCGCGCTCGGATCACCAAGACGACGAATGCGACCGGGACCAGGACGACCAGGTCCACCAAGAGCGCCTTCGCCAGGAGGTCCGGCCGCGGAGCCGTGGACAAGGCGGGCACGACGACCAGCGCCGATGTGAGATACGCGACCGACGCCAAGACGGCGAACGCGAGCGTGGAACGGCGGGCGTCGAGGGCGAGCACCGGGAGCTTGGGGAGGAGACGGAGACTACGAGGGTAGGGCCTCGCAGGTGCAGAACCGCGCGCATCGAGGCCGCGTGTCTCGCGCCTTCCACCATTCCACACGATGACTCACTACGACGTCCACGGCGTGTCGATTCCAGCGCTCGGGTTCGGCACGTGGCAGCTCCGCGGCGACGGCGCCCGCGACGGGGTCGAGCACGCCCTTTCGCTCGGCTACCGGCACATCGACACGGCGCAGGTTTACAAGAACGAGGCCGAGGTTGGCGCCGGCCTCGAGGCCTCCGACGTCGCGCGCGGTGACGTCTTCCTCACGACGAAGGTGTGGGGGACGAACGTGGCGCCCTCGAAGCTTACCGCCTCCGTCGACGAGAGCCTGCGCAAGCTCGGAACCGACTACGTAGACCTGCTGCTGCTCCACTGGCCCAACGACGAGATCGAGCTCGAGGCGCAGTTAGTCGCCCTCGAGGGCGTCCGGGAGGCCGGCAAGGCGCGGCTCATCGGCGTCAGCAACTACCCGGCGGGGATGCTGCGCGACGCCCTCGAGCTCGTACCGGACCTGGCGACGGACCAGGTGGAGCACCACGTCTTTCTCGAGCAGGACCGCCTCTACGACATCGTCCGCGAGCGCGGCATGGTGCTGACGGCGTACAGCCCGCTCGCGCAAGGCGCCGTCTTGGAGGACGAGACCATCCGCGAGATCGCCGACGCGCGCGGCGTCGGGCCGGCGCAGATCGCGCTGGCCTGGATACTCGGGCAGGACCGGGCGGTCGCGATCCCCAAGGCGTCCTCGGCCGCTCACCGCGAGAGCAACCTCAGAGCTGCCGATCTCGCCCTCGAGGACGACGAACGCGCGGCGCTCGATGCGCTCACGAAAAACCGCCGGTTGGTCGACCCGGACTTCGCGCCGGACTGGAGCGCGTAGACGTGCAAGGGGACGAGGCACGAGGCAAGGGGCTCAGCCGCGACCTCGATGTCGCGACCTGGCGCACCCCTATACGAGTCATCCTCGCGCACGCGGGGATCCATACGGTGCTGCTCGCGGCCTCGAGGCCAGCCCTACCGCCGCGGCGACAGGATCGGCGTCGAGACCCCTCGGCTGCGCTGGCTACGACGTCGCTTCGCGGTCGGGATGACGTTGGTGGAGAAGCGATGGGTCGAGCGGCTCGCGGCCTCGAGGACGGACACGAAAACGCCCCGCCGAGGACTCCCGGCGGGGCGCTGAGCGGACTCGAGGACGGCCTTACATGCCGTCCATGTCCTCCATCTCATCGTCGTCGTCCATGCTCGGAGCGGCCGGCGCGACGATCTCGACCGGGACGCCGACGGTGCCCCAGTGCATGATCATCGTCGCGGAGTCCTCGTCGACGTCGGCGAAGCGGATCTCGAACTGCTCCTGCATCGGAGCGTCCATCATCGGGGTGGCCATGAACTCAGCCTGGTTTTGGCTGGCGTCGTAGCGGAAGGCGCCCCACTGGTTGGCGACCTTGTTCAGGACGACGGTCCACTCGTCGCCGGGTGTTGCGAGGAGCGCGTAGGTGCCAGCCGGGACCATTTCGCCACCGATGGTGACGTCCCCGTCGAACGTGATCGTCGGGGCCTCGTTGGCGCCGACGCGCCAGACTTGGCCGACGGGGGCGAGCGGCGACTCGTCACCGAAGACAGCGCGGTCACGGAGGCTCGGGCGGCCGTAGGTCACGTCGACCTCGGTCGTACCGACGGTCGTGCCGATGCGGGCGTTGGGGGAGACGCGAGCCTCATCAGCGGCGCGGACCTGGGCAAAAGCGCCAGGTGCGGCCAGCAAGAGAGCGAGGGCCGCGAGAGAAATCGAACGAAGCATTGGATGCGGGGAAAGAGTGGGACGGTCAACCTACACAGGTCGCCGAGCGCGTCAACGGAAGAACCCGTCGATATCGCGCATGGGACGAGGTGAGCGGGGAGAAACACACCTCGTCCTCATCATCCGGTTCCACCCTCGAGAGCTGCGGGGCCGTCGTACCCGGCGCTACAGCACCGCCCGCGCC
>NZ_JBARYR010000465.1:0-3127 GCF_049648075.1 Rubrivirga sp.
GGCCCGGCCGCTCGACCTGCTCTCGACGGGCGAGGAGCCCGCCGCGGCCCTGGGCGTCCCCGTCGAAGCTCTCAAGCGAACGCTCATCGCAATCGCTGCCGTCGCAACGGGCGTTCTGGTCGCGGCGGCCGGCGTGATCGGGTTCGTCGGCCTGATCGTGCCCCACGCCGTCCGAATGGTCGTCGGCGCGACGCACCGCCGGCTCGTCCCGATCGCGTTCGTGTGCGGCGCCATCTTCCTCTTGCTCGCCGATCTCGCGGCCCGGACCATCCTGCCCGGCCAGGAAGTCCCCGTCGGCGTGCTGACCGCCATCTGCGGCGTCCCGTTCTTTTTGTGGTTGCTGCGGCGAGAAGGCCCAGGACTCGGGTGACCTAACGTCCTCGAGGACGATTCCCGACGATCCGCCCTCGAGGGTCGGACCCCACCACGCTCGCCCTCGAGGACGCCAGTCGAGAACGCGGACCGACCTCGAGGCCGACTCGCACGCGGACCACCAGCGCCCTCGAGGACGACACGCCTGGGGGCCGACGCCGAACTTCGCCCGACCGACGCGAGTCCTCCGGCCATGCTCCCCACGCACACCGCCCAGCGCTACGCGCAGCCGCTCCGGGAGGGCGGCTCCTTGCCCGCCCTGGTCGAGACCGACGCCGGCCTCGAGGTCGTCAAGTTCCGCGGGGCCGGACAGGGCGCCCGCGCTCTCCTGGCCGAGCTGATCGTCGGCGGCATCGCCCAGGCCCTCGGCCTACCCATCCCGACGCTCTCCGTCGTCGACGTCCCGGACGGGTTCGGACGCGCCGAGCCGGACCCCGAGATCCAGGACATCTTGAAGGGGAGCGTGGGAGCCAACGTCGGATTGGCGTTCGTGCCCGGCGCCTTTGCCTACGAGCACGCCGCCCACGCCGACATCGTCGACCCCGACCTGGCGGCGGACGTCGTGTGGCTCGACGCGTTGACGACCAACATCGACCGGACGCCGCGGAACCCCAACCTGCTGGTCGCCCGAGGCGACGACGGCCCGCAGCTCTGGCTCATCGACCACGGCGCGGCGCTCTACCACCACCACAACTGGCCGTCCGTCGACACCGAGCGCGCCCAGACCCCGTTCCCAGCCATCAAGGACCACGTCCTGTTGCCCATCGCCTCCGACCTCGAGGCCGCCGACGCCCGACACCGGCACGCCCTCGAGGGCGACACGCTGCGCCGCGTCCTCGAGGACGTGCCCGACAGCTTGCTGGTCGCCGCGCCCCCCGGCCGCGAGCCCGACTTTGAGACCGCGGGCCAGGCACGCGACGCGTACCTGCGCTTTTTCGCCGACCGTCTGTCGACGCAGCGGTGGGTCGACCAAGCCGAGCACGCGCGCACGACCCCGCCCGACACGTCCGCCCTCGCCTACCGACGCTAAGCCCCCGCCCTCGAGGTCGACACCCGCCGTGCGCCCCTACGACTACGCCCTGATCCGTTGCGTCGACGTCGCCACCGGCGACGCGAGGACGATCGGCGTCGTGCTGTCGTGCCGCCAGGCTCGGTTTCTGGGCGTCCGCTTCGTCGATGGCACCCCCGCGGCCGACGCCCTCGGCCTCGATCCAGATCTCTTGAGCCGCTCGGTCCGGGCGTTCGTCGAGGTCGCGAACGGAGGCCACGCGGCGGGACCCGTCGGTCGGCTCCCGGACTCCGAGCGGTTCCACTTTCTGACGGCCACGCGGTCGACCTCGCTTCAGCCGTCGAGCGTCCACACGGGCTTGGCCGACGACCCGGAAGCCGCGCTCGACCGCCTCGAGGCGCAGGCGCTTCGCCCCTGACTCCGCCCTGAGTTCTTCCGCGCCTCGGAACCCTCCGTGCCGTCGCTGGCGTCTAGGGCGCCCCCCTCTCTTTCGATCTGTGCAGGACGACGCCAACGCTTTCGACCCCGACACGCCCGCTGCCATCGATGCGGCCTCGGCCTCCATCTTCGCGGACCGCAAGGCACGTCTGACCAAGACGCTCCTCGAGGGCGAGACGGGAGTCCAGTTCGAATCGCTCGCGCTCTTTGCCGAGCCGTTTTTCGCGATGTACGACCTCGACGTCGCCGACGCGTTCAAGCTCCGCACCGAGCCCAAGGCCGTCGCCGACGACGCCGTCGCGCTCTTGGAGACGGCCCGCGTGCTCTGGGCCTACATGTCACTCTCGCCGAGCGCCCGCGCCCACAGACGCCCAGTTTTGGCCGCCCAACTCGTCGGCAACGACCCGACGGAAGAGGACTGGGCCGGCCTCGACGGGTTGGTCGAGACGGCGAGGATCCATTGGAAGGCGCTGCTCCCCGAGGAGATCGAGGCCGCGCAGTCGACGGGCCATCCCGTCCTCGAGTTCGACGACTTGCTCCACCACCCCGCGTTCCGCGTCGGGTCCGAGGACGACGACGCCACGCACGCCGGCTACGGCCCGAACGGGCTCTCCGAGACCGAGGCTCGCGCGCTGTTCGCCCAGCCGTTGCTCGACGACCCCGAGGTCCTGATCGACCCGGACGCCTTCGAGGACGCCCTAGAGCGGGCCGACGACTACTGGTCCCTCGCCCGGTCCGTCGGCTCCGACCTCGAGGCCGAGGCCGAGGCGTGGGCCTCGCAGCACGCGGCCTCCGACGCGGACCAGGCGCCCCTCGCCGCCGAGGCCGTCAAGATGGTCAACCGCTTTCGCGAGCTGTTCCCCGAGCTGGGCTAGCCAGACCTCGGCCTCGAGCCGGCGACGCCGACACCATGATCGGCATCCGCCCTCGAGGACGCTTTCCTGTGGCCGGTACAGCCACGGCGAAGCGCTCGAGGCCGAGCCGCCATGGCCGACCTCGAGGACGGGTTCGCTAGAGCGAGCCGCGGAGCTTCTCGGCCGTCACGACTCGGTCGATGGCGAGTGCGAAGGCGGCCTCGCGCATCTCGCTGTCGAGGTCCTTCATCTTGTCCGCCACGTCATCGTAGGCCTTGGTCAGGATCCGCTCGAGGCGCTTGTTGACGTCCTCCTCGCTCCAGCGGTACTGCTGGAAGTTCTGGCTCCACTCGAAGTAGCTCACGATCACGCCGCCGGCGTTGGCCAGGATGTCGGGGACGACCAGAACGCCGCGCTCCGACAAGCGGCGGTCGGCGGTCGGCGTCACCGGCAG
>NZ_JBARYR010000466.1:0-1592 GCF_049648075.1 Rubrivirga sp.
TGCCTGCACCTCCGGCTGTCCCCGCAGCCCGACCTCGAGGGCGCGAGCGGTCACTGTCGAGACGAGCGCCTACGTTTCTTCGGCGACGAGCCCCGGATCAGCCTGGTCCGTCAAGGACGGGAGCACGCCGCGGACGACGTCTTGCGTGGTCGAGAGCGCCGCCGCCGCCGCGAACGCGGACGAGCGGGACACGACGGAGAGCGGAAGAGCAAACACGAGCAGATCTCTTGGGAGTCTCGTTGTCGCACTCGACCGCGTCGAGGTTCCGCCCTCGAGGACGGCTATCGCGCCACGGCGATCCGGCGATCCAGCACGCGGTCCGACGTGCCGTCGAGGACGGTGACCACGAGGGGCACGTCGCGCGGCCCTAGCATCTCGACGGTCCCGCCCTCGAGAGCCGGCAGGCCGGCGTAGCCAACGGCAACGCGGTCGACGGGGACAGCGTCGGGGCCTTCGTCACTGCGGCGGACCTCAACCACACATGGGCCGCACGCGTCGGGAAGCGGGAGCGAGCGGAGCGCCCCGTAGCCCAACGTCGCGACCGGCCTCGAGGTCGGCGGACGGATCACGACGAGGTCGACCGGGATCTCGCGATGGCTGACAGTGACCGGCTCGCCTCCGGCCTCGAGGACGACCGGCCGGTCCGTCAGCAGCCCGGCCTCGAGGGCAGCGCGAACTGCGGGGTGCCGGTGCTCCGGCGTGCTCGCGGCCCAAACCTCGGTCTGGCTCACCGTCAACGGGTCGGTGCCCGTCAGCTCACGGAGGTACCAGCCCATCGGAGTAGAGTGCTCGGAGGGCGACTCGTGTATGTGCCCGTAGCCGGCGTGGACCAGCAGCCGCGCATCGGCGTCGAGGTCGAACACGCGCTCCTTGAGGTGGCGGGCCTGCCAATACTCCCGGTTCTGGCCGTAGTCCAGCGAGTCGATCTCGGGGTCCTCACGATCCTGCTCGTATCGCACCAGCGTGTACCCGAGCCGGAGCGCTTTCCGTACGAGCGCTCCAAAAACGGGTTCGTTCGTGTAATAGCCCATCCCGACGGTCGGGTAGTCGGTCACCGCCGACAGGATCGAATCAGGCGCAAACGTCTCGGCAGCGAGGTAGCGGAACCCCTGGTCGTACAGCGGCTCGAGAAGGTCGAACGTCAGCAGCCTCGAGGACGCGTCGTGGTGCGCCTCGTTGACCATCACCACACGCCGGTCCTCCGCTCGCCGGACGATCTCGTTCGCCGCGTCGAGAGCGCTCGTTCCTGGCGGGAGAACACCAACGGAATCGGAGATGACGTGCCCGTACGCGAGGCCGTCCCAGCGGAGCGCTTCGCGATGGAGCCCGAGCTTGCCAGCATACTGGGCCAGCTGCCCCTTGACGAACGAGTCCGAACCCGTCTGTGGCTCAAACCGGTCGGCGGCCTCGAGGAGCCGGAGGTACACCGACAACGGCCCATCGCCGGGCTGGGGCTGGCGCAACTCGAACGGCGGCCGATCCTCCTCGTCGTGGTGCTGCGCAGCGGCCGTGCTTCCCCATGCGATCAGCAGGACGAGAACAAAACGGGTCATGATGCCAAAGGGATGCGACCCTCTCGACACCCAAGAGCC
>NZ_JBARYR010000467.1:0-5989 GCF_049648075.1 Rubrivirga sp.
TAGTCCATCGTCCGGTCGGTCTGGGCCGTCCCGCTGGCGACCACGTCCTCGAGGCCGGGGTCGGTCGCCACGCGCCAGCGGACGGGGACCTCGGTGTCGGTCGGCGGCGTGACGCGCGTCCACAGGATGACGCCGTCCGGCATCGGGTCGCCCGAGGCGACGCCGTGGTAGAACGGACGCAGCTCGGGGTCGAACAGGAGCTGGGCCTCGCCGGAGCCCGTGCGCTGGGGCGCGTCGTAGGCGCGGACGGTGACGTTGATCGGCGGACCCTGGCGGAGGTCCTGGGCGACGGCCGGGAGCGCCACCAGGGCGGCGGCAGCAAGAGTGACGAGGCGCATGGTGTGGCGGGATGAGGGTCCCATCACTCTACTGGCCCGGCCTCGAGGGCGTGTTACGGGGCCGTCACGCGGTTGTCAACGGACCGTGACGCCGGCCGCTCCGGCTCGGCCTCGAGGTCGACGCGCTCCATGACCATCAGCACGCAGTCCCCTTCCTCGTCCTCGAGGACGGCTCGCTGCGTGAACCCGGCCTTCTCGAGCGCCTTCCACGATCCGACGTTGGCCTGGAACGGGCCGGCCGCCGCACGGGCCCACTCGGGGTGGCTCGGGAAGACGACGTCGCGCACGAACGCCCGGATCATGGCCGAGCCGAGCCCGCGTCCTCGATGCTCTTTCCCCACCAAGTAGTCAATGCCGGCCGTCGACTCGACGTCGAGGTGGTCGCGCCAGTACCACGTCTCCTCCTCGAGCAGGTCGGCGGCGGTGTAGCACTGGATCCATCCCATCGGCTCGCCCTCAAGGTCGGCGATCCAGTGCTCGACGGGGTCGCCGTGGCCCGGCCCGTAGTCGCTCACGACGGCCGGCCACGTCACGTCGTCGCCCTCCCACCACTCGACGACGGCGGGGTCGTTGAGCCACAGGTGCATCGTCGGCAGGTCGTCCTCGAGGAGGGGCCGGAAGGTAATCGCGGGCGTGTCCATCGTCGGGCGTCGGCGGGCCGGCATCATACTCACGGGGCCCTGAACGACCTCGAGGGCGCGCACAACTCGAGGGCGCGCACAAAGAGAGGGCGAGCGACCGAAGCCACCCGCCCTCGACGGCCGGAATGCGGGCGCGCGCTAGTTGGCGTCGCCGGACTCCGTCGGGTCCTCGTCGGGCTTGCCCTCGGCCTTCTCGCCCAGCACCGTGTCGATGATGCCGAAGTCCTTGGCCTCCTGGGGGCTCATGAAGTTGTCCCGGTCGGTCGCCTTCTCGATCGTCTCGAGCGGCTGGCCCGTGTGGTGGACCATGACCTCGTGCATCCGGTGCTTGATGTACAAGATCTCCTCGGCCTGGATCTGGATGTCCGACGCCATGCCCTGGCTCCCGCCCGACGGCTGGTGGATCATGATCCGCGAGTTCGGCAACGCCGCGCGCTTGCCGGCCGCACCACCGAGCAAGAACATCGACCCCATCGAGGCCGCGAGGCCGACGCAGATCGTCGCCACTTGGGGCTTGATGAACTGCATCGTGTCGTAGACGGCCATCCCGGAGTAGACGGCGCCGCCGGGGCAGTTGATGTAGATGTTGATGTCCTTCTCGCTGTCCTCGGCCGCCAGGAACAGCAACTGCGCGACGGCGAGGTTGGCCGTCTGGTCGTTGACGGGCGTCCCGAACAGGACGATCCGGTCCTTGAGCAGGCGCGAGAAGATGTCGTAGGACCGCTCGCCGCGAGCCGTCTGCTCGACGACCATCGGGACGAGCGCGTTGATCGGCGCCGCCTGCTGGGGGCCGGAGTAGATGTCGTCGGGGAGCGAGGTCAGGTTCTTGGAGAACGAGACGAAGTCTTGGATTTGGCTCATTAGGAGTCGCCGAGTGTGTCGGAGGGGATCGGCGCTGGCACCCGGCCTCGCGTGCGCGGTTCCGTTTGGGCTCGCAGCGCTCGGGGGAACTGGGGAACGGGAGGTGGGAAACGGCAGACGTCCGCTCCGACCTCGAGGACGGGCGCCGGGGCGCCGGCGCGGTGGACTCGTCCTCGAGGACGCGCTCTCACCTCCGAGGGGCAGAACCCTCGAGGCCGCGACAGGCCCGATGACGCAGTCCGACCTCGAGGACGCGCACCGTACCGGATCGCTCTCGGGGGCGCCCCATAGCCAGCCACCAAGCCATAGCCAGCCACCAAGGAAAGCGGCGCCCTCCCCGCGTGGGGAAAGCGCCGCCGGGTTCGACCTCGAGGCCGAGTCCTACTGCTTCTTGAGGGGCCGGAGGACATGCTTCGCGTCCTCGGCCGCCTTCTTCCTCCGTTTGTCCTCGTTCACTTTCGCCGTCTTCTGACCGGCCTTCTTCTGCGTCGACTTCGGGGACTTGTCACCCATGGGGGGTACCTCGGTTGTGTCCGCCGTCGGAGTGGTGTGGGTCGTACACGCACGCGTGCGTCGCCGAGATCCGAAGGCGCCGCGTCCTCGAGGTCGCCCACAGAACGGCATCGACCTCGAGGACGGCTCGCCAACGACGCGGACAAAAAAGCGGCGCCCTCCCCGCCTGGGAAGGACGCCGCCGGGTTCGACCTCGAGGTCGGACCTACGCGTCGTCGCTGGTCTCCTCGGAGTCATCCGACGGTTCGTCCTCGAATACGCCTTCGGCCGCGGGCTGGAGCGCGACGGGAGCCTCGGCCTGGGCGGCCTCGATCTCGGCACGACGGGCCTCGGCCTCGGCGCGGATCTCGTCCGCCGTCTTCTCGACGACGCTGAAGCGGCCCTCGAGGGCGCCGAACACACGCTGGTTCAAGAGCTGGTCGCCCATCTGCTCCATCAACTGGGGCTGGGCCTCGAAGTACTTCTTGATGAGCTCCGGGTCCGCGCCGTCGCCGGCGAGTTTCTCGAACTCGGCCTCGAAGTCCTCGTTGCTGAGCTCGAGCCCCTCGTCCTCGATGAGGCGGTCCTTGATGAGGAGCCAGCGGACCTGGTCCTCGGCCTGCTGGCGGTTCTGGTCGCGCCAGGCGTCGTAGTCGAAGGTGGGCGGGATCTCGCCCTGGTGCTGCTGGCGGGTCTCCTCGAACATGGTGTCGAGGGCGCCCTCGACGAGCGAGGTCGGGACGGGGACGGCGTCGCGGTGGCCGAGCACGAACTGCTCCGCCATCTTCTGCTCGAGCGCCTGGTTGGCGCGCGCCGCCCACGAGTCCTCGAGCTCCTTGCGGATGGTGCCTTTGAGCTCGTCGAGGTCGTCGGTCTCGCCGTTGGTCTGCGACTTGATGAACTCGGCGTCCACCTCCGGCACGACGCGCTCCAAGACGTCGACGACGGTCAGGGCGTAGCGGTCGGGGTCCTCGCCCTCGACGGGGATGGGCTCGCCGTCGGGTCCGGGCTGGAGCTTGGGGAGTTCGACGGTCGTCTCGCCGCCGATGGCGAGTCCGGTCAGGGCCTCCTTCATCTCGGGACGGAGGTCCGGGTTGGCCATGACCAACCGCGCCGCGTTCTGCTTGACGCCGGTCGCCTCTCCGTCAGCGTCGACGGGCTGGATGTCCACCATCGCGACGTGCGACTCGTCGATGGTCGCGCCCTCGGGGGCGTCCTCCTCGGTCGCAGCGAGGTCCTGACGGCGGCGCAAGTCGGCGTCGACGTCCTCGTCGGTGAACGCGCGGACGACGCGGGTCACGGGCACGCCCGACAGGTCGGCCAGACTGAACTCGGGGCGGATGCCGAACTGGACGGCGGCCTTGAGCGGCTCCTCGGGCTTGTCGAGGTCGAACTCGAGGTCGGTCAGCCGGGGCTGCCCGAGCGGCTCGTACTCGTCGTTGTCGACGATCGTCTCTTGGTACGCCTTCGCGATGGCCTGCTCGGCGACCTCGATGGAGACCTGCGGCCCGACCAGCTTGCGGACCACGTTCATGGGCACCTTGCCGCGGCGGAACCCCTTGAGGTCCATCCGGGCGCGCTCGCGCTTGAGGGCGGCGGTGATCTGGGGCTGGAGGTCCTCGGCGGGGACGGTCACGTCGAGGACGTAGTCCACGTCGTTGATGGATCGGACGTCGGTCTGCATAGGTCGGGCTGGATAGACAGCGTGCGCGGCGCCGATCGGTGGCACCGCGCACGTCAAGACGCCGAAGGTAGGAGCCCGGAGCCCGAGATCGGGTGAGAATGCCGTGAGTCGCGCGCGCGGCGCACGGGTCGACCTACCGAGCCTCGTCGAGCGGGAGCAGCCTCGAGTCCTTCAGCGCGGCCGTGCGATGCCCTGCGCCCTCGAAGTAGCCCGGATCCTGCGAGAACTCGAGGAACGCCCTCGAGGACGGGTACCGGACGAGCAACACCTCGTCCCATCCCTCGGCCGGGCCGATCAAGAATCGGCTCCCCGATCCGCGAACCAGCATCTCGCCGCCGTACCGCGCGACGAACGGCGCCGTGTGCTCGAGATACGTCGCGTAGGCGTCGCGCCCGCCGACCTCGAGGCCGGGGTCGAGATCCGGACACGACGAGTAGTCCGCCGTCTCGCGGAAGCGGAGCAGGTTCAGCATCACGACTGGCGCGTCGAGGTCGCGAGCGAGGAAGGCCGCGATGCCCTCGGGAGCCGGGTCGATGTGTGTGCTCACGTTGTCTCTTCCCCTCGGCTATGCTCAGCGCATGCCTCGAGGACGGGGCTAGAAATCGAGGCCGACGGAGAAGTAGAGCCGCGTCTCGCCGAACTCGCGGCCGTCGAACGGCCAGCCCCAATCGAGGCGGACGGGGTAGCCGAGCACCAACGTTCGCAGCCCGACGCCCGCGCCGATCAGCACGTCGTCCAGCACCTCGCGCTCGATGGGCTCCGTCTCGAGGTCGTCGTCGTCGTCGATCAGGATGGTGCGCCGGACGTTGAGGCCGCCGTCCACGATGAATCCGGCGTCGACGAAGCCGACGGTCTGAATGTTGTAGAGCGGCGCGATCGGGAACGGGCCGGGCAGGAGCGCGGCGACGAGTGGGACGCGGGCCTCGAGGTTGACGAGCGCGAAGCGGTCGCCAGCGGCCTCGTTGAAGCCGAAGCCGCGGGCGGGCAGGACCGGCGTGGCGAAGATGAAGTCGTCCGGACTCTCGACCGGCAGGCTCTCGAACTCGGTCTTGACCCAGTTCTGGACGCCGGCCGCGTAGAACCGCTGGGGGTCCGGGCCGAGGCTGAGCCCGGCCGACCCGCGGAGCGCTAGCCCATAGCCGGGGCCGAGCGACCAGTAGCGGCGCGCGTCGACGAGCGCCGTCCCGAAGAACGCGTTGGGGCCGGTCGCCGCCGAAACGCTGGCCGCGTAGCGCGAGCCCGACCGCGGACCGAGGAACCCCGGCACCGTTCGGTCCTCGGTGTAGGTCACGCGCGGCGTCACAAAGGCACGTGTCCGCGCCCGCTCGCCCAGGTTCGACAGGTCCGCGAGGGCCACGCCCAGCAGCCCGACCTCGAGGTCGAGCCTCCGAAACTTGTCGAGCGGCCGGCGGGCGCTTGCGACGAGTCCGTAGTTGCGGTAGCGGAAGACCGTCCGGTCGTCTGGCGCTCGGAGCTGCCGCGCCAGGTGGTAGCCCTCCAAGGCGTAGTCCGTGCGGCCGGGGCGGTACTCGTAGCTCAGCACGTAGTCCGCGTTTCTCAAGTCGAGGACCAGGTTGGTCGCCAGCCCGATGCGGTGGTTGCCCAGCATGTCCGAGAACAACAGCTGCGTCACGCTCTGGACGCCGTACAGCGTGTTGTAGCTACCGGCGGCGTAGACGAAGTCGCGCGTGAACCGGAGCTTGTAGGGCCGGGCTAAGAGCGCGCCGGTCGAGTCGCGGTTGAGCGCCGGGCGGAACGGGTCTTCCACGACCTCGAGGCTGGCCGTCTCGCCTTCGTCGAACGCGTCCGAGAACCGGTAGTCGCGGACGTCGATGCGGGGACCGCGCTCGGGCGCCGTCGGGTCGAGGGCCAAAGTGTCGCGCGAGGCGAGCAGGCCGGGCGGGGGGCCGAGCGACGCCAGAATCGAGTCGGCCAGGGCGAGTTCGTCGGCCGTCGGGGGGCCGGCGCGGCGG
>NZ_JBARYR010000468.1:0-5596 GCF_049648075.1 Rubrivirga sp.
CGACGACTTCGCCCCGTTCGCGGGCGAGGGCGCCTCGTTCGACGGCGCGTTCCCGGAGACCGTCACCGCCCCGGCCGGGACGCCGAGCGGGACCGTGTTCCAGGTCCCGATCCCGGTCGCCGAGGACGCCGAGGTCGAGGGCGACGAGGTCGCCGACCTGCGTGTGACCAGCGCCGCCACCGTGACCGGCGCCGACGTCGAGGTCACTCTCACAGACAAGCCCGTCGTCCAGTTCGCCGCCGAGTCGGCGACGACGAACGAGGGTTCAACCGTCGACATCGCCGTCACGCTCTCCGTCGGCGCGCCCGAGGGCGGGGCCACGGTCGACGTCGTGCTCCTCGAGGACGAGGACGAGGGGACCTCGGCCGCCGACCTCGACGGCTACGAGACGCAGACGGTCACGTTCGCCGAGGGCGAGCAGACGGCGACGGTGACCGTGACGGTCACGGAAGACAGCGCCGCCGAGCCGGCTGAGACGTTCGCGTTCGAGCTCCGCGACGCCGTCGGCGCCACGGTCGGCACGCCGGACCGGTTCACGCTCACCGTCAGCGAGTCGGCCCAGGCCGTGACCCTGACCGTCGCCGAGACCACGGTCACGGCGCGCGAGGGCGCGAGCTCGACGGTTACGGTCACGCTCACCACTGGCGACGGCGCTCCGCTCGACGAGGACACCCCGTTCACGGTCTCGCTCGACGAGGGCTCGACGGCCGACAACGACGACTTCGCCCCGTTCGCGGCCGGCGGCGTCGCGTTCGACGGCGACTTCCCCGAGACGCTCGTCGCCCCGGCTGGTACGCCGAGCGGGACCGCGTTCACGCTCCCGGTCCCGCTCGAGGACGACGGCGTCGTAGAAGGCGATGAGGTCGCGAACCTGCGCGTCACCAGCGCTGGCGCGACGGTCGTAAATGGAGACGTCGCACTTACTATCGAGGACGCGCCGGCCGTGGCCTTCCAGGATGCCACGCTGTTCGCCGCTGAGGGCGAGACCGTCGAGGTCGTCCTCGAGTTGAGCGAGCCCGCGCGCGGCGGCGAGTCCATCGTCGTGTTCCTCGTCGACGACGAGGATGAGGCGACCACCTCCGAGGACCTGGGCGGCTTCGACTCCCAGACCATCACGTTCGCCGAGGGCGACACCGAGGCCACGATCGCCATTGAGGTCACCGCCGACGGCAGCGCCGAGGACGACGAGTCGTTCCGCCTCGCGCTCGGCCAGGCCGACCTCCAACCGAACGGGCTCGGGATCGGGGAGCCGTCCGAGACCACGCTGACCGTCTCGCTCTCGACGCCGGCCGTCGAGTTCGAGTCTGCCGACCTCGAGGCCGCCGAGGGCGAGTCCGTGACGGTCTCGCTCCGGCTCTCGGACGCCGCGAGCGGTGGCGAGTCCGTGACCGTCGTCCTCGATGGCGCCTCGCCCGACGGCGCCGGCGCCGACGACCTCGGCGGGTTTACGTCCGAGACCGTCACGTTCGACGGCGGCGACACGTCGGCCTCGTTCGAGATCGCCGTCACGAGCGACGGCATCGCCGAGGGCGAGGAGACGTTCACGCTCGTCCTCGAGGACGCCGACGGGCTCGACCTGGCCGACGGCACCGAGATTGCGCTCACCGTCACGCCCTCGAGGACGGGCGTCCGGTTCGCCGATGCCGCGTTCCAGGTCGCCGAAGGATCGACGGCGATCCTGACCTTGGAGCTCGGCTCACCGGCTCAGGGCGGGGAGGCCGTCGAGGTCGTGTTCGCGGGCGGCACGGACGGCGCCGACCTCGGCGACATCGGCGGGTTCGAGACCCGGACCGTCACGTTCGCGGCCGGCGACACGACGGCCACCGTCGAGGTCGAGGTCACGGACGACGGGCGGACCGAGAGCGAGGAGTCGTTCACGTTCCGGCTGCAGGACGCGACCGGTCTCGACATCGGCGCGCCCGACGAAGCCGTCGTGACGGTCGACCCGTCGGCGACCACGATCTCCTTCGGCGGCCAGGGCGAGGACGGCACGATCACCGTCGGCGAGGGCGCGGGGTCCTTTAGCCTCCAGATCGAGTTCGAGGAGGCCCTGTCCGAGGATGCCGCGTTCGACGTCGTGCTCGCCAGTTCGTCGGACGACGCGGGCGAGAACGACATGGCGGCGGAGACCGGCGCGGGCCCCGACGACTTCGACGGGTTCGAGTCGGAGACCGTCGAGGTCGAGGCCGGCGCCACATCTGCGACGGTCGTGATCCCCGTCACCGACGACAGCATCGCGGAGGGGGCGGAGCAGTTCGTGTTCGAGATCCGGAACGCGACCGGCGGCGGCCCGAACGGCTTGGCGCTCGGCGACGCGTCGGTCACGGTCGTCCTCGAGGACAACGACAACCCGACGTCGGACGAGGCGGCCCTCGAGGGCGCGGTCGTCGGGCGAGTGTTCCCGAACCCAACGGCGGGCGCGGCCCAGTTCGATCTCTCGGTCGACGTGCCGCAGACTGTGCGCGTGACCGTCGTGGACGCGGTCGGCCGTGTGGTCGAGGTCCTCGACCTCGAGGTCTCGGGCACGGAGCGCGTCGAGGTCGGCGGCGGGTTGGCGCCGGGCGTCTACCTGATCCAGGTGACTGGGACCACGGTTACGGCCACGCAGCAGATCACCGTCGCGCGGTAGCAGGTGCGTCCTCGAGGTCAGATGCGTCGCCGGCCTCGAGGACTACGACTCCTACAGCCCCGTGGCGACCTCGAGGACGCGCGGACTTACTCGACCTCGATCCAGAACACGTCGTCCTCCAGCGTGCGGGGCGTCCGGAAGTCGTGCCGCGGTTGAGTGGCGAGGTCACTCTGCGGATGGGCGACGACCGATCCGCCCTCGACCTCGAAGCGATACGCTTTGATCTCGCGCCCGCCCGATGTGATCACGACTCGGTACGACCCGTCCGTAAGCGACTCGCGATCGACGGCGCTCTGATCGGGATAGCGAAACGACAGCGTGACCGCGCGCCACACGTCCGGCGTGTACGCCGTGTTGCCGCGGCCCTCGCCCGAGATCTTCTGGCCATCTCGGTGGAGCTCCGTCTCGAACTCCTCGCTGCCGAGCTCGTCCTGCCGGACCCACACGTCGACCTCGAGGTGAGCCGAGTCACCGTTGTCGCGGTCGAACCGAACGACGCCCGTCGATCGCCACGGGCCTTCCATGCGAATGCTCTCTCGCGTATCGAACGGGTCGTCGCTGGCAGCGACCTCGAGGTCGTACGGGATCGCTCCGATCACACCGCCATTGTGCAAGACCGCGAGCGTGTAGGAGCCGGGCTCGGTCGGGCGGTCGAAGGTGAGGCGTGACGCGAGTTGGAGTGTCGCGAAGGCGCTGGACGGGTCGATGGGACCGAGCTCGGCGTCGGCGGACGTGACCGGGGAGCCGGACGCGTCGAGGAAAGCGAAGCTGTAGCCGCCGTCCGGATCCGGGAAGACGACTCGGAGGTCGGTCAGCTTGTGGAGGACTCGGCCTCCCGTGTACGCATCGTCGAAGCGTAAGAGCAGGTCCAGATGGTCGACAGCCGGGGCCGGCTGCGCGATGGGGCCGGCGGTGGCCAGCAGGAAAGCAACCGAGACCAGCAGAAAGCGCTGCATAGAGAAGAAGGGTGGACTCTGTTCGTCCGCCAAATCTCGCATCTGAGGATCACATCCTCTATAGAACTCGCGCTTTACAACCGAACCAGCGCCTCCATGAGCGCCCTCAGCCCCGCAACCGGCGGCGCACCGCTCCAGGTAACGGCCTCGTCTCCAACCTCGAGGACGGACCGTGACGTTTCGACGACCGGATACTCGGCCTCGAGGTCGACGGCGGCGATCAGCCGTTCGAGATCGGCTTGTTGCCTCGAGGTCAGCGTTCCGTAGCGGCGCCCGCCCGTCACGTAGCTGCCGCGCTCTACTGAAAACCGGCCGTCGGCCTCGAGGACGACCTCGAAGTCGGCGTCGTACTCGCCGGACTGCCAAAGGCGGAGTGGGGTCACGGCGGCTCCGGCTCGAACCAGTGGCGCTTCATAGCGCGCAGGACGTCGTCCGTGATGGGCAGGCCCGACGCGTCGCCCAGAACCGCGTCGACGCCGCACGCCGGGCAGATGGCCGTCTCGCCGCCGTCGCCTTCGTCGACCCAGCGCGTGATCGTGGCGGGCGCGTAGACCGCCAAGCAGTAGAAGCAACCGCACGCGGCGCTCGCCTCGATCTCGTCCCGGTGGTGGTCCGAGTGCGTGTGCGCGGCCTCGAGGTCGGTCACACGACCTCGCCGGCGGCGATCTGTCGGACGACCTCGGCCTGCTCCCCAGCCCACGCGTCGTCGCGGCCCGTCTCTCGCGCGACCAGCTTGGCGACCGTCTCGGCCGCCTCGCTCGAGGCTTTCGTGTCCAAGAACAGTCCTCGCGTGCGCCTCGCGAGCGCGTCGGCGGCCGTGCGGGCCTGCTCGCTGCGAGCGGCGTAGACGATCTCGGCACCGGTCACGGTTGGCAGGTCCGGGTGGATGGCGTCCTCGAGACCAGGCTCAGCCTCGGCGATGGCGCGGACGGCAGCGGCGTCGGAGCCGTAGGCAGCGTACGGGGCGGAGGGGTCGAGGAGCGCGTCCGGGACCCAGCCTCGTAGGCGCAAGTCAGCGGTGTCGTTGGCTTTCTCGCGGAGCCCGCCGGTCTGAGCGGCGTGGTCGACGGCGTCCTCGGCCATCACGCGGTACGTCGTCCACTTGCCGCCCGTGACGGTCACCAGCCTCGAGGACGAGACGCTCACGACGTGCTCACGGGACAGCGCGGCGGTGCCCTCGGCGTCGGGGTCGGTGACCAAGGGGCGCAGGCCGGCCCAGACGGCGCGGACATCGTCGCGCGTGGGGGCGGGCGTCAGGTAGCGGCCGGCGTGCTCCAGGATGTAGTCGACCTCGTCGTCGCCGGGCTGAGGCTCGTAGCTCGGGCCATCGACCGGCACGTCGGTCGTGCCGACGACGGTCTTGCCCTGCCACGGGATCGCAAACAAGACGCGGCCGTCGTCGGTCTTGGGCACCATGATCGCGGTGTCGCCGGGCAGGAACGACCGATCGAGGACGATGTGGGCACCCCGGCTCGGCTCGAGCATGTTCGAGGCCGAGGGCTGGTCGAGCCGCCGGACGCGGTCGGCCCAGACGCCGGTCGCGTTGATGACCACTTTGGCCCGGACGGTCGTCTCGGACTCGTCCTCGAGGTCGCGCACGCGCATCCCGTCGATGTGACCGCCGGTCTTCTCGAACCCGACGCAGGCCGTGTGATTGAGGACGACCGCGCCGAGATCGGCGGCGGTCCGCGCCAGGGCGATGGCGAGGCGGGCGTCGTCGAACTGGCCGTCGTAGTAGAGGACGCCGCCGTCCAAGCCGTCGCGGTTGCCGGTCGGAATGCGCTCGAGGTACTCGGCTTCGGACAAGAGCTGCGTGTGGCCGATGCCCAGGCTCATCGCCAGGCGGTCGTAGGCGAACAGGCCGGCGCCGTAGTACGGCTTCTCCCACCACGAGTAGGCCGGGACCGCGAACGCTCGCGTCGTCGCGATGTGGGGCGCGTTCTGCAACAGCCGCCCCCGCTCGCGGAGCGCCTCTCGCACCAGCCGCACGTCGCCGCGAGCGAGGTAGCGG
>NZ_JBARYR010000469.1:0-1675 GCF_049648075.1 Rubrivirga sp.
GGTCGGGCGCGCCGAGCTGCCCGGTGCGGCGTGGCGGCAGATCGGCTTTCTGCGTGACTGGGGCGACTCCGTCGTCGCGCTCTCCGGCTACCGACCGGTCGTCGACGTGGTTCGGCCGGATGTCCTCGAGGCCGATACGCTCGCGCTCGTCGGGTTCTCGTCGCCCCAACTCCCGCGCTCGGCGCAGTTCGAGCGCGGCGAGGTGGACGAGCCGCCACTCTTGACGTCGAGCGCGTCGGCCGTGGGGGACCGGTTGTTCGTGCTCAACCTGCGCACCGACCACGTTCGCATCGACGTCTACGGTCGCGACGGTCGTCTCGAGCGCGTCCTGTCGACGCGACCTGTGCAGGGTCCCGAGACCGCGTTCACGCTCGACCTGGCCGCCCGGCCCGGCCCGGACGGCAGCATCGACCTGGCCGTGCTGTTTACGCGCCCGCCCGGCCTGATGCGGTCGCCCGACAGCCGCATCGACTTGTACCGCTGGGCGCCGTCCTCGAGGACGACAGACGAGGGCGTCGAAGTGTAGGACGTTCCGGCCTCGAGGCCGCAGACGGAAGGGCGCGTCCTCGAGGACGGACCTCTACGGAATCCGCGCGGCCCAGACCGGCGTCTCGGCGGCTCACCTGTCACGTCTCGATGCCGACCGACCCCGCGCCCCATCCTCGACGCCGATGGCTCCGGCGCATCGGAATCGGAGTAGGCGTGCTCGCGGTCCTGGCCGTCGCGTTCGGGGTCCACATCTCGCCCGCGCTCGGCGCGGCGCCGGACGGGGAGAGGCTGGCCCGCATCGAGCAGTCGCCGAACTACCGCGACGGTCGGTTTGCGAACGCGCTCCCCACCCTCGAGGACGGCGCGTCGGTGGGGACCGTCTGGGAGTACCTGACCGGCGGAAGCGACGATCGGTCGCCGTCGTCGCCCCTCGAGGTCGTGTCGCGCACGGCCGCCGACTTCGAGACGCCGGTCCGGGACCTGCGCGTAACGTGGCTCGGGCACTCGACGCTGTTGGTCGAGATCGAGGGCGCGCGCGTCTTGGTGGATCCGGTGTGGGGCGAGCACGCGTCGCCGTCGCCGCTCCTAGGCGTCGGGCGCTTTTCCGCGTCGATCTCGCGCTGGGGGACCTGCCCGAGATCGACGCGGTCGTGATCTCGCACGACCACTACGACCACCTCGACATGCCGACGATCCGGGCGCTGGCGGGGCGTGTCCCCCGGTTTGCGGTCCCGCTCGGCGTCGGGGCGCACCTCGAGTCGTGGGGCGTCCCGGCCGCGTCCATCACCGAGCTCGACTGGTGGGACGGCCTCGAGGTCGCCGGCGTCCGGCTGGTCAGCACGCCGGCCCGCCACTTCTCGGGGCGTGGGCTCACCGACCGCGACCAGACGCTGTGGTCGGGCTGGGCCATCCTCGGCGCCGAGCGCCGCGTGTTCTACTCCGGCGACACCGCGCTCTCGCCCGACTTCCTCGAGGTCGGCCGGCGGCTCGGCCCGTTCGACATGACGTTCATCGAGTCCGGCGCCTACAACGACGCCTGGGCCGACCTCCACCTCGGGCCGGAGCAGGCGGTCGCGGCGCACCGGATGGTCCGAGGCGAGCTGATGGTGCCGGTCCACTGGGGCCTGTTCGACCTGGCGCTCCACGGGTGGACCGAGCCGGCGGAGCGGGTCCGAGCCGCGGCGGG
>NZ_JBARYR010000470.1:0-6054 GCF_049648075.1 Rubrivirga sp.
GCCGCCGCGCGCGTCTCGTGCCGGTTGCCAGGCAGCAGCCGGAACCCGAGCACGCGGCCCCGCGCGTCGCAGGCGAGGTTGGCCTTCGTCCCGAACCCGCCTTGGCTCCGGCCCAGCGCCTCGGCTACGCCCCCTTTTTTGAGCCCGCCGCCTTCTGGTGGGCTCGGACGACGGTCCCGTCGAGCATCACCTCGGCGAGGTCCGGCCGTCCGTCATCGCGGAGCCGCTCGAAGGCGCGCTGCCAGACGCCGGAGTCGGACCACCGCTTGTGGAGTTGGGCCGGGCGCCACCACGGGCCGAACTCGGCCGGGACGGCCCGCCAGGGCGGCCCGTATTTGAGCCTCCAGAGCACGCCCTCGACCGTGGCGCGCTCGTCGCGGAAAGGGCGCCCGCGTCCGGAACGCGCGTGGTCGAGGGCCGCCTTGAGCGCGGCCCATTCGTCGTCGGTCAGCATCGCCATCGAATCGGAGGCAGGGAACCGGTCAACGTCTCACGCCGCCGATTTGTCTCACAGACCCTAGTCCCTGTTCGTCCTCGAGGCCGACTCGGCCCGCCCGTGACCACTCGCCTTCTCCTGCTCCTGGCTCTCACGTTCGTCGGCTGCGCCGAGGAGTCGGACGACGTCGTGCTCGAGTTCTGGGCGATGGGCGCCGAGGGCGAGAACGTGCGACCCCTCCTGGACCAGTTCGAGGACGAGAATCCGGGCATCCGCGTCGAGGTCCAGCGCTTGCCGTGGACATCGGCCCACGAGAAGCTGCTGACGTCGTTCGCCGGCCGCTCGACGCCCGACGCGGCGCAGCTCGGCAACACCTGGGTCGCCGAGTTCGAGGCGCTAGGCGCGCTCGTGGACCTGACGCCCCTCGTCGCGGCCTCGGGTGCCATCGAGGACGGAGACTACTTCGCCGGCACTTGGGACACCAACGTGATCGACGGCAAGGTCTGGGGCGTCCCGTGGTACGTCGACACGCGGCTCCTCTTCTACCGCTCCGACCTCTTCCTCGAGGCCGGCTACGACACTATGCCGACGACCTGGGACGAGTGGCTCGAGGCCATGCGCCGCGTCCAGCAGGTCCAGCCAGAGGGCGGGTACCCGATCCTGCTCCCGGTCAACGAGTTCGAGCCGCCGCTCGTCCTGGCGCTCAACACCGCCGACCTGCTCCGTGACGGCGACCGCTACGGCAACTTCCGCAGTCCGGGGTTCCGCCGCGCGTTCGAGTTCTACATCGAGCTCTACCGCCAAGGCTTGGCGCCGGCCACGTCGGGGACCGAGATCTCGAACCTCTACCAGGAGTTCGAGCGAGGCCGCTTCGCGAGCTACATCACCGGCCCCTGGAACATCGGCGAATTCCAGCGCCGCCTGCCCGCCGACCTCGAGGACGCCTGGGCAACCGCTCCCATCCCGGGTCCCGACGCGGGCACCCCGGGGGTCTCGGTCGCTGGTGGCGCCAGCCTAGTCGTGTTCGAGCGGTCGGAGCACCCCGACAAAGCGTGGGCGCTCGTCGAGTTCCTGTCGAGGCCCGACGTCCAGGTCGCGTTCAACGAAGCGACGGGCAACCTGCCCCCTCGGGAGTCGGTCTGGGCCGAGTCCGGCCTGGCCGATGACGACAAAGCGCGGGCCTTCCGCGACCAACTCCGCCACGTCCGCCCGACGCCCAAGATTCCGGAGCAGGAGCGCGTGGCCCAGACCCTGCGCGAGTACGCCGAGTTCGCGGCGCGCGGCGAGATGACGATCGACGAAGCGCTCGAGCGGATGGACGCGGACGTGGACCGGATCCTGGAAAAACGCCGGTGGCTACTGGAGCGGGTGGCGTCAGAATGACTCCGTACTCCCCCCACGAGTCATCCCCGCGACCTCGAGGCCGGACCGGGCACGGTACCCCTTCTCTCACGCTGACGAGGGACAGCGCCCACCGCTGTGTTCCCAAACCTGTCATTCCCGCGAGGGCGGGAATCAAGAATGACGACCACGACGGCTTCAAACGGGCAGGGTCAGCCAGGGGAGCACTCGGGCGCGTCCTCGAGGACGAACGCAGCTCCGCGTTCGGTACTCTGGGTCCCCGCCTACGCGGGAACGACGGCGGGTGGGACCACGCCCGGCGCAAAACACCGCCCCCTATCGGCCCTCCCGTAGGGAGAGAAGACCTCGTAGGGGGCTCCGGGAGCAGCGGTTCACCCTTCGACAGGGGCGCCCTCGAGGACGCGGCGACGGAGCCCACGTCATGAGCGGCGTCACCCACAGCGACGCCGATCTGGCAACCACCATCGGCCCGCCTGCGGCGCCGACCTCGACGGGCACGTCCTCGAGGGCGAAACGGTGGCGACCTCGAGGTCCTCAGACCGCGGCGAGCCGAGCGGCCGCGTGGTTCTTGGCCCCGTCCCTGCTGGTCATCGGGGGGTTCTTTTTCCTGCCGGTCCTGGCCGCGCTCGCCCTCAGCCTGACCGACTTCGACATCTACGCGCTCGCCGATCCGGGGACGGCGCGGTTCGTCGGGATCAAGAACTACGTCGAACTCGCCCAGAGCGCCGAATTCTGGCAGGCGCTCTGGAATACGTGCTACTTCGTGTTCGTCGGAGGCCCGCTCTCGGTCGCCGTCTCGCTTGGCGCGGCCCTCCTGGTGAGCGCGAAGGTGGTTCGGCTGAAAGGGCTGTGGCGGACCATCTTCTTCGCGCCCGTCGTGACGACGCTGGTTGCCGTGGCCGTCGTCTGGCGGTACCTCTACAACGCGGAGTACGGGCTGCTCAACGTCGGGCTTGGGGCTATCGGCTTGCCCGGTGTGGACTGGCTGGGTGACCCGAATTGGGCGATGCCGGCGATCATCGGGCTGGCCGTGTGGAAAAACTTCGGCTACAACATGGTCATCTTCATCGCCGGCTTGGCCGGCGTCTCCGAGGACCTGTACGACGCGGCCAAGATCGACGGAGCCGGCGCGTGGGCTCGGTTCCGTCACGTCACGCTTCCGGCGTTGGCGCCGACGTTCCTGTTCGTCGGCGTGATCACGATGATCGGGTACTTCCAGTTGTTCGCCGAGCCGTACGTCATGACCGAAGGCGGTCCGCTGCGGAGCACCGTCAGCGTGGTGTACTTGATGTACGAGGAGGGCTTCAAGTTCTGGAATTTGGGCTACGCCTCGGCCGTCGCGTTCGTGCTGTTCGCGCTGATGATGATCGGGACGCTCATCCAACTCCGCCTCCAACGGAAGGACGACGCATGAGCCGATTCTCGACCCCACTCATCTACCTGGCGCTGTTCGTCGTCGCGGCACTCTCGGCGTTTCCCTTGCTGTGGATGGTCTCGGCCTCGATGATGCCGACCGGGGAGGCGAGCACGTTCCCCCCTCCACTTTTTCCGAGCGCGCCGACGCTCGAGCACTACCAGGCACTGTTCGAGCGGGCCGATATGGGCCGCTACCTGCTGAACAGCCTGCTGGTCGCGACGCTCGTCACGACGGTGTCGCTGTTCATCAACTCGCTGGCCGGCTACGCCTTCGCCAAGCTGCGCTTTCGAGGACGCGACAAGCTGTTTCAAACGCTGCTCGCGGCGCTCGTCATCCCGGCGCAGGTCGCGATGCTGCCGCTCTTTCTGGAGATGCGGACGTTGGGTCTCGTCAACTCGTACTCGGGCGTCGTCATTCCGGCGGCGGCTTCAATTTTCGGCATTTTCCTCGTTCGCCAGTTCGCGCTCTCGATTCCAGAGAGCCTGCTCGAGGCCGCCCGCATTGACGGCGCGACGGAGTTCGAGATCTACCGGATCGTCGCCGTCCCGCTCCTCCGTCCCGTCCTGGTGACACTGGCGTTGTTCACGTTCATGGGCTCGTGGAACGACTTCATGTGGCCCCTGATCGTCCTCACTGACGATGACCTGTACACCCTCCCGGTCGCCCTAGCGACGCTGACGCGCGAGCGGGTCCAGGACAACGAGTTCATGATGGCGGGCGCCGTCGTGACCACGCTCCCGGTCCTGCTCGTCTTCCTCGTGCTGCAACGCCACTACGTCCGCGGCATCATGCTCGGCGGCATCAAAGGCTGACAACCTCGAGGACGCCCTCACCTACCCTGACTGTCTCTGTGGAACTCGCCGTTTCGACTCTCGACGACGCTGGACTCTTTCGCTCTGTCTCACCGACCACGCTGCTAAGTGGTGGCGGTCTGACCACCGCGCTCACGACCGCGGGCACAGGCGTCATCACCTTCGAGGATGTAGACCTCACGCGCTGGAACGCTGACCGCATCGAGGACGCTGACGGCCTGGCGGTCTACCTCCGCGACCTCGACTCGGGCCGCGTCTGGAGCGCCGGCTGGCAGCCGACCGCCCTTGAGGGCGATCGCTACGCCGTACGCTCAGGACCCGGTACGCTCGAGATCGTGCGCGAGGACGACGGTATCGAGAGCCGTCTGTGTCTGTCGGTCGCGCCCGAAGGCGCTCTCACGGGACGGCTCCGCCTGCGCGCCCTCAATGGACGGACGCGGCGCATCGAGGTCACGACCTACGCCGAGATCGTGTTGCACGACCGCGCCGCGGACGCGTCGCACCCGGCGTTCTCGAAGCTGTTCGTCCAAACCGAAAAGCTCGAAGGCCGGCCGGTTCTGGTCGCCAAGCGCCGTCCCCGATCGCCCGACGACGCGCCGGTGTGGCTGAGCCACTGGCTCGACGACGGAGCGGCGTCGGTGTCGTGGGAGACCGACCGGTTGCGGTTCGTCGGCCGAGGCCGGAGCCGCCGCGATCCCGCCGCCCTCGAGGGCGACCTGGCTGGCACGACCGGCGCCGTCTTGGATCCGGTCGTCGCGCTGCGCACCGTCCTCGAGGTCGGGAGCGAGCCCGTAACGCAGGCGTTCGGTCTGGCCGGTGGTCGCTCTCGGGACGCCGTCCTCGATGCCACGGATGCGTTGTCCGACCTCGAGGCCGTCGAGTCGGCCACGGAGCGAGCCATCGAGGCCGAGCACGAGCGGCGCCGAGACGCAGGCGTGTCCGACCTCGAGGCCGAGGCGGCGCAGGCGATGGTGGGGCCGCTGCTCATGGGCGATCCAGCGCTCCGCGCACGTGGGGACGTGATCGCCTCCGTCGAGGCCGGCGCGGCGGATCGTGACGGGCTGGGTCTCGGTGGGACGGGGCGGCTTGTGACGATCCGGGTGACCACACCTGCTGGTATCGAGGCTCTCGAACAGCTCAGCGCGTTCCGCCACTACTGGTCCGCCCTCGGCCTCGAGGTCGACGTCCTCGCGATTGCGAAGGCCGATGTCCTCGAGGCCGCACGACGCGTCGAGAACGTCCGGGTCGTCTCCGCCGATGAGTTGTCCGACGCGGATGTCTTCCTCGCGGCGTCGCTCGCCCATGTCTATGCCCAGGACGGGGTGCCCACCGTCGATCAAGAGCGCGGTGCCCTCGAGGTGCTCAGCCGATCTGCGCCGCCGGCAAGCAATGGCCTCGGCCTCGAGGACGCGTCGCTCCGCGAGTTCAACGGGATCGGTGGGTTCTCCCAAGATGGGACGGAGTACGTGATGCACCTCCGTCCCGGTGACGACGGACGGCCCGCGCTGCCTCCGCTGCCGTGGACGAACGTGATCGCCAATGACCAAGGCGGCTTTTTGGTCACGGAGCGTGGCTCGGCTTCGACGTGGAGCGCCAACAGCCGCGAGAACCGGGTCACGCCGTGGTCCAACGACCCCGTCGAGGACGCGGGTGAGGCGCTCTACGTCCAGGACCTTGAGGCTGGCACGCTGTGGTCGCCCACGCCCGGCCCGGCCCCGGCCCCGACGGCCTACGAGGTCCGCCACGGCTTCGGCTACTCGACGTGGCGGACGCTCGTGGACGGCGTCGAGCACCACACGACGACCTCGATGGCGCCCGACGCGGCGGCGCGGCTGACCGTCGTCCGGCTGACGAACACGACCTCGAGGCCGAGACGGCTGGCCGTAACCTCGACGGCGCGGCTGGCCCTCGGCGCCTTGGACCGCGAGAGCGACCGGATGGTCGTCACCGACCTCGAGGGCGGCACGCTGTTCGCCCACAACGCGACGCGGGGCGAGTTCTCTGGCCGGGTCGTCGTCGCCCAGGCC
>NZ_JBARYR010000471.1:0-6739 GCF_049648075.1 Rubrivirga sp.
GCATCATGGGCCGCAACCTGGCCCTCAACGCCCTCGACGCCGGCGCCGACGTCTCCGGTACCGACCTCGGTGACGACGCCGTCTCCGGCTTCGAGCAGGAAGCCTCGCGCGACGTCGTCGCCACGACTGACCTCGACACATTCCTCGAGTCCCTGCCGACGCCCCGCAACATCCTGGTCATGGTGCCCGCCGGGAAGGCCGTCGACTCCGTCCTCGAGGGGCTCGCTCCCAAGCTGAGCGAAGGCGATCTGGTGATCGACGGGGGCAACTCGTTCTACCAAGACACGCAGCGCCGTCAGTCCATGATGGACGAGAAGGGCCTGCACTTTTTCGGGATGGGCGTCTCCGGCGGCGAAGAGGGCGCTCGCACCGGGCCGAGCATGATGCCGGGTGGTCCGAAGGAGCCGTACTCCCGCGTCGCTCCCGTCCTCGAGGGGATGGCGGCGAGCGTGGACGGCGAGCCGTGCGTCGCGCACCTGGGCGAGGGCGCTTCAGGTCACTACGTCAAGATGGTCCACAACGGCATCGAGTACGGGCTGATGCAGCTTCTCGCCGAGTCCTACGACCTGATGAAGCGTGGCGGCGGGCTCGGCAACGACCGCATGGGCGACGTCTTCGGCGAATGGAACCAGGGCGCCCTGCGCTCCTATCTGGTCGAGATCACGGCCGACATCTTGCACCAGCCCGAGACCGTCACCGTAGCGCCCGACGAGATGCCGGGCCACCAGGGGCCGCCGGAAGGCATGACCGGCCAATACCTGCTCGACTTTATCAAGGACACGGCCAAGCAGAAGGGGACGGGCAAGTGGACCAGCCAGGACGCGATGGACCTGGGCGTCCCCACGCCGACCATCGACGCGGCGGTGACGGCCCGCTACGTCTCGGCCTTGAAGGACGAGCGCGTCGCGGCCTCGAGCCAACTCGGCAAGCCGGCCGGCCGCGCGCCGGGCGACCCGGGGGATCTGGTCGAGGCGCTCGGCGGAGGGATGTTGGTCGCGTTCCTGGCCACCTACGCCCAGGGCTTCGCGCTCCTCAAGCGCGCCAGCGACGCCTACGAGTTCGGCCTCGATCCCGAGACCGTCGCCAGGGTGTGGCGCGGCGGCTGCATCATCCGCGCCGACCTGCTCGAGACCTTCCGTGAGGCGTTCCGCAGCGACCCCGACGTCCCGAACCTGCTGGTCGCTCCCGAGATCGCACCGACCGTGATCCAGAACTGCGAGCCGTTGCGCGACGCCGTTCGCCTGGGTGTCCAGGCCGGCATCCCGACGCCTGCGCTCGCGACCGCGCTCGCCTACCTCGACGCGTACCGTAGCGAGTGGCTCCCGGCGAACCTGGTCGCCGCTCAGCGCGATTACTTCGGCGCGCACACCTTTCAGCGGACCGACAAGGACGGGACCTTCCACGCGCAGTGGATGCCCGCCGGGATCTAGCCGCCCTCGAGGACGCCGCCGGCCCCGATGCGGGCGGCGTCTCCCTCGATTGATCTGGAGGAGCGCCCCCGAGGACGTGTCATGGGCAATCGACGCGGGTGGAACGCGTCTCTCTACTGGCACAAGGCGCTTGGAGCCTCGACAGAAATCTCGATCTCGCCACTCGGGGGGACATCTACGCCAGACTCTTCTGTCTCACCCAAGACCGTCACGCGGATGTCGTAGGACGCTCCGGGTCGCAAGGCCGTCGTTTCGAGAGAGACAGACTCCAGGGAGCCGTCGGAGCCACGCGTCACGACCTCGCTTCCGCTGACGCTGAACCACGACGCCCCACCGGCTTCGCGTGCTGAGATCGAATACGCCGGCATGGCATTGGCGTAGACGCGCCGCTCGGGGTTCGCGCACGTCGGGCTCACAGTGACCACCACGGGCCTCGATGGGGCCCGGAGGGACACGACGCAGTCGACGCAGTCAGCGGGCGAGGCAGCGTAGAACGCGCCGTTGAGTGTGACGCCGGTCTCGAGGCGCTCGGCCCCAGCAGGCACTTCGAGGACGACCGAGTCCTGCCCCGCCGAGATCACGCCCTCGATGGTGTTCGACGCCGTCACAGCACGCGCCGCAACCGATCCCTCGTTCCCATTCCGTTCGATACGAACGGTGACGTCTCGCAGGGTGATGTTCGACCTCGAGTACGCCATCGGGCTACCCACGATCGAGGTCGCACCTACGATCGTCGTGCCAGAGCGGCGACCGCCAGCCCCGGCAGCCGTGACGACTCCTGAGCCGGCTGGCACCCATTCTCCGGCGGACACATCAAACGCGATGGCCTCGACTCGGTCACCGGGCTGGAGGGGCAGGCCTGTAGACGGGTCGAGGACGTTGTCTGGGATCGTGACGGAGATGTCGACGTCGGTGTCGGCGGAGGTGGCGCTACGGCTACCAGCGGCTGCGGTGACGTAGAAGGCGGCGATGGCGGCGTCTCCGTTTTCCAGAACGGGGATCGACGCGAAGGCGGGTGTGCCGGGAGAGATGGTCGTGACCGCGACCTCGAGGTCGCCTCGGAGTGGCCGTCCGCTCGCGTCGGTGAAGACCGTCCCCTGAGCGATACGGGCAGTCGTCGATGAGCCGTCGTCCAAGGTGGCGGTGGCCGTGATGGGTGCCGTCGTCCCAGCGTTGCCGTCGGATGTACCTGACGCCGAGCCGGAGCCGGAACCGGAGGGCGGCCTCGAGGGCGAGAGCAAAGCGATGGTCATGCCGTACGACCCGGAGTCGGCCAGTGCGATGACGCGACGTTGCGGCAGGTAGCCGTCGGCCTCAACGGAGACGGCAACGTGGACTGGAGCTGTTTGCCTCGGCATCGAGGCGTCCGAAATCGCAAAGGTGAACGCGCCGCCCTCGATGTCCGCGCCTTCAACAGGGTCGCCAAACCCGTCGACCACCGCGCCCGCAACCGATGGTGTGAAGGTGATCGACACGACGCCCTCGACGAGGTTGCCGGTCGCAGCGTCCACTACGACGCCGCCGACGACGGTCGACGGGCTCTCGATACCCAGGATGATGTTGAAGTCGTCCACCGCGGACTCGACCGCGGCGAGGTCGCAGGCCGAGAGGCTAAAGGCGAGCGCAAAGGCGAGGAGGTAGCGTTTCATATCGATGGGTCGTGCGGCCGAAAGGGAGGAGGTCGCCTAGCGGCCCAGGCTGGTCTTGAGTCCGAGCGACACGACCGGGTGCAGGCGGAAGCTGTCGAAGCCGTCCTCGAGGACGGCCACGTTGGCGGGGTCGGCGGTGCCGCCGATGAGTCCGCTGCCGGTCATCTCGATCGAGGGCGGGCCGACGTAGGCCGCGCCGGCCTCGAGGGTGACGCCGAACGGCCCGGCCGTGAGGTCGCCGACGCCGATGCCGAGGTAGGGCGCGATGGGCTGCTCGTAGGTGATTTCGGCGCGCAGCGTGCCGACCCGCTCGACGGAGAAGGTCCGGTCGAGGTCGGAGTTGTAGTACGGCTCCGCGGCGGAGATGTCGGCCGTGACGCCGTTCAGGTTGTAGAGCGCGCCCGCCGTGATATGGAACGTGTTGCCGAGCGGGTGCCAGTCGGCCAAGAGCCCAACGGAGCCGAGCCCGAGGTCGGCATCGTAGTCGAGCGTCAAGCCGTCGATGTCGGCGTCGGCGCCGTCGAACAGGCCGTCCTGCGCGTACGAAAAGCCGTTGGCCGTCAGCCGGACGTTGACCGTCGGAGCCACGCCCACCGAGAGGTCGCCTCCGACTCCGAGCGTGCTCGCCCGGACCGACACCCCGACGTCTTGGGCGTTGACGGGCGCGGCGAGGAGGACGGCGGCGAGGAGGGCGTAGCGAGCACGCATGGGCGGAGGGGCTGGACGTCGAGACGGTTCCCCTGGGGCATCGAGCGTCCCGGCTCGGCGTTAAGCCCTCGAGGCTGACGCGAGGGGGTTTGTCTCGTCACGCCGACGCGATCGGACTCCATTCGTCCTCGAGGGGCGTCGTCCTCGAGGCTGCTGGAGCGTGCGGTTCAGATCTCGGCCCGTGCGTCGTCCTTGGGCGCTCTGAGTCGGGAGGTTGAATGCCGCCCTCGAACTCCGCCGGTCCCCGGTCGGCGTCCCGACCTCGAGGCCGCTCGCGACGTCCCCCTTCTCATCCGAGGAGGGGACAGGGGGTGGTCCTCCGTCCTCGAGGTCGCCGCTCGTCCTCGAGGACGGCGGGCTCCCCGGTGTGACTCGCGCGTAGGACGGCCTCCTCCCGCTCACGCGCCCGATGCACCTCCCGAACGCCGTCCAACTCGTCCTCTTCGGCGCGGGGGGGGACCTCGCGCACCGCAAGCTGATCCCAGCGCTGTACGACTTGCACCGCGAAGGCCACCTGCCCTCGGAGGTCGACGTCATCGGCGTGGACCTGGCGGACATGGACGACGCGTCGTTCCTCGAGTTCGCCTGCGACGCCTCCGACTCGCTCGGACGGTTCTTCCCCAAGGACGCCGACGCCGAGAACTGGGCCGAGTTTGCCGAGCGGCTCGCCTACGTCCAGGGCGACGTCACCGAGGACGACACGTACCAGCGGCTCCAGATGCGCTTGGAGGACGTCGCGCCTGACGGGGAGCGGCCGCACCGCGTCTTCTACCTGTCCGTCGCCCCGTTCCTCGTCGCGCCCATCGTGTCCGGCTTGGCCAAGGCCGGGCTCCTCGCGGATACGGAGCGCGATCGGTTCGTGGTCGAGAAGCCGTTCGGCCGCGACCTCGAGTCCGCGCGCGGCCTGGACGCGCTCCTGGTCAAAGAAGCCCAGGAGAGCCAGGTCTACCGGATCGATCACTACCTCGGGAAGGAGACCGTCCAGAACCTGCTCGCCTTCCGGTTCGCGAACGCCATGTTCGAGCCGGTCTGGGACGCCCGCTACGTCGACCACGTCCAGATCACGGTCGCCGAGACGGTCGGCGTGGAGCACCGGGGCGGGTACTACGAGACGTCCGGCGCGATGCGCGACATGGTCCAGAACCACCTGCTCCAGCTTCTCTGCCTGGTCGCGATGGAGCCGCCGGTCGCGTTCAAACCCGACGAGGTCCGCAACAAGAAGGTCGATGTGTTGCGCGCCGTCCGGCCCATCACGCCCGAGCGCGTCCACGAGGTCGCCGTCCGCGGTCAGTACGGGCCGGGATACCTCGGCGGCGAGCAGGTCCCGGGCTACCGGTCCGAGCCCAAGGTGGACCCGCGGTCCGCGACCGAGACCTACGTCGCGATGAAGCTCGAGGTCGACAACTGGCGGTGGAACGGCGTCCCGTTCTACTTGCGAACGGGCAAGCGAATGCCGCGCCGCGTGTCCGAGATCTCGGTCCAGTTCCGTCCCGTCCCACACCGCGCCTTCCCCGCTGGCGCCGACGAGGCGTTCCAGCCGAACCGTCTCGTCCTGCGCATCCAGCCCGACGAGGGCATCGTGCTGCGTTTCCAGGCCAAACGTCCCGGCCCGTCGATGCTGCTCCAACCCGTCGCGATGCGGTTCGACTACGAGGACGCCTTCGACACGCCGCCGGAGGCCTACGAGACGCTCCTGCTCGACGCGATCCGGGGCGACGCGACGTTGTTCATGCGCGCCGACCAGGTCGAGGAGGCGTGGAAGGTGGTCCAGCCCGTCCTCGACACGTGGTCCGCGACGCCGCCTGCGGAGTTCCCCAACTACGCCGCCGGCACCTGGGGGCCCGCCGCCGCAGAACGGATGCTGGCCCGCGACGGCCGCTCCTGGATCGAGCCGCTGCCGTCGGATCCGATGCCCGTCGGGACGGCGCCGGAGGCGATCGCGGAAGCCCACCCCGGGACGGTGAAGTAGTCGCGGTCGGGGCGCAGGGCGCAGTTTGCGTCCTCGAGGACGATGCACCGAGGGTCGGAGGGACATGGTGCGCCGCTCCGTACGGCGTGCTCTCGAAGTCGAGCCCGCCACGAGACACCGAGCGCCCTCTGCGTCCCGCCATTGCGCATGACTCCACCCCGTAGATCGCCGACCCGGTCCGGCCTCGAGGGCGGGCTCTGCGGCAGCGCTCTGTCGCGTCGTCGAGGACGCCCACCACTTACCCCTCCGAGATCTCGCGTAGCTCGCGGCTCCGCTCGGTCGCCATCGCGACGGCGTCGATGAGCATGGTCCGCAACCCGTGCTTTTCGAGTTCCGCGACCGCGCTGATCGTCGTGCCGCCCGGCGTCGTGACCTGGTCGCGCAGGATGGCCGGGTGCTGCTGGGTCTCGATGGCGAGCCGCGCCGCGCCGAGCACCGTCTTGGCGGCCAGCCGGCCGGCGACCGACCGCGGCAACCCTTGCTTGACGCCCGCATCCGTCAGCGCCTCGATGACCATGAACACGTAGGCGGGCCCGCTCCCCGAGAGCCCCGTCACGGCGTCCATCAAGTGCTCCGGCACGACCTCGACGATGCCGACGGCCTCGAAGACCTCGCGCGCCAAGGCGACGTGGGAGTCGTCGGCGTGCTCGCCGGGCGCGATGGCCGTGGCGCCTTCGTCCACCAGAGCCGGCGTGTTCGGCATCGCGCGGACGACCGGGAGGTCTTGATCGAGGGCGTCCGCGATGGCGCCGGTCGTAACGCCCGCCAGCGTCGACAAGACGAGGGTGCCGGGCGCGATGTGGGCTTTGACCTCGTCCACGAGTGACGCCACGTTCTGCGGCTTGACCGAGATCAGGACGACGCTCGCCCCCGTGACGGCTCGGACGTTGTCCGTCGTGACATGGACGCTCGGAAACCGCTCGCGAAGCTCTTCAAGACCGTGCTCGCTGCGTCGCGTCGCCGTAATCCGGTCGCCCTCGAGG
>NZ_JBARYR010000472.1:0-1597 GCF_049648075.1 Rubrivirga sp.
GGTCAGCGTCGGGTCGCCGTGGGTGAGCCGCGCCCAGGCGTCGGCGGAGGCGCGGCGGCGCAGAGCGTCGGAGTCGGCGTCCTCGACGAAGTCCATCTCGAACGGCGTCCCGCTCTCGAACGCGGCCTGCTCCAAGACGCGCTTGCAGAAACCGTGGATGGTAAAGATGCCCGCCTCGTCAACGCGATCGAGGGCGGCGAGAAGTCGGCCCGGCGCGCCAGATTTTTCCAGGAGCGGACCGAGTGGCCGCGTCAGGTCGTCCGGCTCGGCGTTGCCCCGCGCGACCTCGAGGGCGGCGCGCAGCGCGGCGCGGATCCGCGTACGAAGCTCCTCGGTCGCCGCCTTGGTGAACGTGACGACGAGCAGGCGGCGCAGGTCGGGTACGGCGCCGAGCCAGTCGCCCTCGAGGACGAGGCGGAGTACGAGCCCGGCGATGGCGAACGTCTTGCCGGTCCCGGCGCTGGCCTCGACCAAGGTCCGGCCGGGCTCGACGGGCGTGGCCCAGTACTCGAACGGCGGCACGTCGTCCGGCTTCGAGGCCGTGGGCATCGTGCTCGGCCTCGAGGACGAGCGCGTGTCCCCACCTACGTCGTCCCCGCGCACGCGGGGATCCAGAGTAAGGGCACCGTCTTCGCCACTCTCCGGTGCGTCGGACGACGCTTCTGTCGGCGGGGCGACGGCGTCCTCGAGGTCGCGTCCTCGAGGGCGAACGCGTGGCGACGGATCGCCCTGCTGCGGGGCCTTCCCACCCTGCGACGCCCTAGCTCTGACCGAAGCGTCCGAATCGTCACTCTGGATCCCCGCCTCCGCGGGGATGACGGCTGGGTGGGGTGGAGTCGGAGGAGAAGCGTCCGAGGCATCGCTCGACCTCGAGGACGGGCCAGAGTCGCCGGTCGGTCTTGAGGGCGTGACGGCCGGGTGAGACCTCGAGGACGTTTCCGGATCCACGTTCGACCTCGAGAACGAGTCCTCTGCTTTCGACCTCGAGGTCGGCACGTCGCTCGCCATGTCATCGAACAAGCCACCTTGGCTCATGCTGGCACCCCGTCGCGGCGGTGGTGCAGGAGCGGCGCCCACAGCGCGAGCGCCCACTTCATAAAGTGGTCCTCCGGCTCGAACGGCTTGCGGCTCCGCGTCGCGAGTGTCACGTACGGGTCGTCGATGTCGCCGCGGGCGTCGCCGAACGGGTCGAACGCCTTCTCGGCCGCGGTCATCGCGCTCTTGGACGGCCGAAACGGCTTGTGCGACGGGCCGGGATGGAGAACGCGGCCACGGTACTCCGCGATCTCGGCGTCCGACATCTTCTTGGCGTAGGCGTACGACGCGTTCTCATACAACGGCAGCGACCGTGTCTGGGCACGGCGCCAGCCCTTGACGAGGGCCGACAAGAACGCCGCCGCCTCATCGCGGGGCACGGCCTCAAAGTGCGACGTCCCCTTCGTCCCGACCGAGCACAGGCAGCCCGTCGGCGCCGCGGCCTCGAGGGCGAGGTGGTCGATCCAGGCGGCGACCAGGTGCCGCGAGCGGACCGAGCCGGCCCGGTAGTGCAGCGCGCCTCGCTCCCCCACCCTCGCGACCGTCCCGACCAGGCGAACAC
>NZ_JBARYR010000473.1:0-5623 GCF_049648075.1 Rubrivirga sp.
GTCGTACGGTGCGCCGTCGTCGCGCCAGCCGCGGGCGCGCAGGAACAGCCTCGAGGGCTGCCACAGATCGACGCCATCGTCCTCGAGTTGGCTGGGCTGGTAGCTCGGGTCGGCCGCCAAGTGAAACGCCTGGTACGCCGCGTTGCCGAGGGCCTGGTGGTGGCCATGCTGGGCGTTGGGCCACGCCGTCGAAGTGTCGTGGTTGGTGAACAGGACGTCGGGCTTGAAGCGCCGGACCAGGTGGACCACGTCGGCGACGAGCGCGTCGCGGCCGGCGCCGACCTCGAGGTCGGCGTCGCGGTCTTCCCAAAAGCCGGTGCGCGGCTGGCTCCACTCGGCGTAGGCCTCGGCGGCGTGCTTGGAGAACCCGAAGTCGTAGCGGTTGAGGTAGACGACGCGCGTGCCCAGGATGCGGGCGGCGGCCTCGGTCTCGGCCGTGCGGATGGCGCCGAGTCGTTCGTACAAGTCCGGCCCGGCCTCGTTCTGGCCGCCTTCGCCGCGCGTTGCGATCACGGAGTAGACGACGGCGTCCTGGTTGCCGCGGTAGTAGGCCATCGTCAGGCCGTCCTCGTCGTCGGGGTGGCCGGCCAGGTTCATGACCACCAAGGGCCGGTCGGGCGCGTCGAGGACGGGTTGCGCGGAGGCGGTGCCTGCGAGTAGGAGGGCGAGAGCGAGGCGAAGCATTCGTACGGGGCCGTTTGCAGCAACCTACCCCGCTCGCTCCGTCCGCGATCCCTCGCGGTCTGGCACGGGGGCTCTAGGGGAGTTCATGGGCTACTCGCGTCTGCGACTGCGACTACCTCCCAGTCGAAGTCGCCGCCGGCTAAGGTCTCAAACCGAACGGTCACTTCTTGAGCTTTCGAGGGGATGGTCACCTGGCAATGAAACACGAGGCCCGGGACGGACTGGAAGATGCGTGGCGCGTCGCAATCGGCCTGCGTCGGGGCGTCGACCTGCTTTGCGATGTCGTTGGCGATGAGGTCCTCTACCGTCTTCCCCAAACCCGCCTCCGTGTGACTGTAGCTGTACCTGGAAGAGTCGCTCTGGTAGGTCACGTCGAACACCACGTTCTCAGCGGTTGCTCGACAGGTAGCCTCGACGTTTCTCGTGTCGCTAATCTCCGGGCACTCGACGGAGGTAAGAATCGCGTCGTAGTCCTCGCGGTAGCCGCGTCGGATGTTCCACTCGGCGGTCCGGGTCGGAGACCCGAAGTCTGGCTCGATCCACACGTTGGGCGAGCCATCGCCGGGGTCAGGCTCGACCTCCACGGCCCACACGACCTCGTCCCCCTCGACGGTCGAGGTGCAGGTATAGAGGCCCGTCGCGTTATCGAGGTCGGGGCATCGGAGAGGGGTATGGTCGGTATCGGCTCCGATATAGACGACTTGCAAGTCGCGGACCATGTTGAGAAAATCGGAATCAGCCTGGGCGTCCGTGTCGGTGATCTCGACGCAGCCCGTGAGAACGACGAGCATGACGAGCAGGGCGGAAAGGCAGCGCATAGAGGTATTGGGTTGTAAGGACGGCTACCCGCCCGGAGCGTTTGAGCGGGGGAGCGCCATCGAGGTCGGACCTGTCGAGGGCGGAGCGGTATGTCTCCATGCGTCGCGCCGCGTACTCGAGGACCACCCGGCACGGATCTCGTCCTCGAGGGCGGCTACCAACTCCCTGCGCTCTCCGGCGTCGCGGCGTAGAGGGCTCCATCGAAGGACCACGAGACAGCACCGCCCAGCTGTGGAGCAAAGGCTTCGAGGACGGAGGCTTCGATGGTCGTGACCTCGCCCGTCGCTGCATCCGTCGCTTGGCACGAGAGCACCTCGCCAGCCACGGCAGGCCGAACGGCGGGGCCCTCGCAGCCGACCTCGAGGACGGGGCCGTCGAGCGTGGCGAGCTGCTCTTCCATGTTGCGCTCGGTGTGCTCACGGAGTAGGACGCCGTCCAGCATCCAGGCGACTCCGCCGGGCGCCGTCGAGTCGGGCCGGACGAGCACGGGCACCGGCTCGCCCTCGAGGTCGGCGGTGCACGTCTGGACCTCGCCCTCGGCCCAGCCCGATTCGGGACAGTCGAGTCCGCCATCGAGGCCGAACGCCTCTGCGATTTCGTCCTGCGCGACCTCGAGGTCAGAGCGGTCGTCCTCGAGGACCGGATCTGTGACCTTGAGCGCGCGAGCCTCGCTAGGGGACGGCTCGGCGGCGCACCCCGCGACGAGAACCAGGACGGAACAGAAAACCACGAGGTCAGCCATCCTCATTGTACCGGAGGGTCACGTTCCCCTGATCGTCCTCAATAATGAGTGATAGGGGGATCTGCTCGCCGGTCGCGACCAGGGTCGCGACGCAAGGGACGCGCTCCCCGACGGTCGTTCGCCAGATGTCCTCCTGTTCGCACGTGGCTTCCGCTGCGGCGCTGTACCTCGTTTGAACATCCTCAGCGACCAGGACTTCCACCTTTCGACCAAATTCGACTCCTATAGGACGCCAATTCACCCGCATCTTGGACGGGTCCTCTGGGTGTGGTATGAAAGAAAGCCCAAGCTCGAACTCGATACCCCCTGCGACCACCTCGCAGCGGGACGTGGTTCCAATGTCGCCCGTCGCGGCGGGGCATTGGGCGGATGTCGCTGTGACCCCATACCGGTCTTCAAAGTTGTCAAGGACGAGGCTCTCCACTTCGTCGGAGTGGTCGTCAGAAGGTTCTCGTTCCTCACTTTCGACACCACTCGAATAAGAAGCCTCTCCGATCTGAACGGAGAAGGACTCTTCGGGACCTCGCTCGCAACCAGCGAAGAAGATGGCGGCGAGACATAGGGCGGGCAGGCGGACTACAAACATGGGAGCGGGCGTTATGAGAGAGAGGGAAGTCTCCGACGGGCTGGCTAGAACCAATCGCCGGCAGGGTAGGTGGCGGCCTCTCCTGCGGCTGTTGCGATGCGCACGCGGCCATCGTCGGTGAACACGGTCGCCGTGGCGGTCTCCGTCTCGCCGGTCTCTGGGTTGGTGATGCCACACGACAGCGTGTCGTCGATCGCGACCAGGCGAACCGCATCGCCGTCGCACGCGACCTCGACGGGGCCACCGGCCAGCGTCGGGAGCAAGTCCGCGAGATCAGCCTCGGTCTTCTCACGGACCAAGACGCCCATCGCCTGCCAGTCGGCTAGGACGCTGGCGGGGTCAGCGCTGTTGTTCTTGACCATGAGGTCGAACGTGACGCCGTCCAGGGTGGCAGTGCAGGTGGCCGGCTGCGCGGAAGCAGACAAGTCATCGGGACACTCCAGAGATGTGAGCGGCACGCCGTACGCCTCTTCGAAGCGCGGTGAGATCGCCTGCTCCGTCGCGTCGGCGTAGGAGAGCTCGGCGGGAGCATTGGGCTCGGAGCCGCAGCTGGCGACGAGGACGAGGGTGGCGAGAGGAAGAGCGCGAAGAGTCATGGCCGATCAGGGCTGAGGATGAGGAGAGAGGAGGTCAGGCGCCGGGGACGAGGTTCCATTCGTACTGGCCACCCTCGAGGACGACGTAGCGGACGGTGCCGGACTGGCCGGTCTCGGGAGAGCGCGCTTGGCACAGCGTCTCGAAGCCGGGTTGCGACTCGAAAACGGACGGAGCGTCGCACTCGACGATGGCCGGGGGGCCGTCGTCGCCCGCCAAACCGTCGCCGACGATGCGCTCGATGTTGGCCTTGAAGTCGTACCCCGGTGCGGAATAGCCGAACGACTGGTCAGCAGAGCCCTCATAGACGAGGTCGAACGACGTGCCGTTGAGGAGGCCCTGGCAGGTGACTGTCTGTGCTGGGCTTTCCATCGTCGGGCACGTCACCGACGTCAGCGTCATGCCCAAGTCTTGGCGAAACCCCTTCATCAAGCCGCGCTCCGCGTTTGCCGACGGCGATCCGAAGTCTGGGAGGAGGTTTACCGAGAACGAGTCCGCCGCCGTCGCGTGCTGCGAGACGGTCATCGCCCACGCGACCTCTTGGCCGTCTACGGTCGAGGTGCAGGCGTACTCGCCGAACGACTCGCCCTCGAGGTCGGGGCAGACGAGCGGGGACGGCTCGACGGTCGGGCCGAGGATGCCAGCCGCGACGGATGCGACGGTCGCGTCGAGAGACGCGCTGCCGGACGGGCCGGTCGCGGGGTCACCGGAGCAGCCGGCAAGGAGGATGAGGGCGACGAGCGTACGGGTCATTGGAGCTGAGAAAGGCGGGAGGTGTCGACCGAATTGATGTCGATGTCGAAGGGGTTCTCGCGGTCCGGCGGGAACGGACGGAGATCCATGCCGAGTGAGTCCGGGTCGTCGGTGACGGTCGCGACCACCAAGTGCGTCCTCGATGTCATCATGTCCTTGACGTCGCACTCGAACGTGTCCCCGGGCGCGGCCGGCGTCGCGGCCTCGAGGTCGCAGACGGTGCTAGGCGCCATTCCCTCGTCCATCAGGCGGTTGGTCACCAGCCGCAGCGCGTAGCCCTCGAGGATGAACCCGCGCGGGTCGATGCGGACCGTGTTGCCAGCGTCCTCGAGGCCGAGCGTGCCCGTCGCCGTCCACTCGAGCGGCGTCCCGCCCAACGACGACGTGCAGACGACCTCGAGGCCGGACGCCATCTCGGGACACGACGGGGCCTCTCGTTCGACGTCGGTTGGCGTGAAGTCGTCGACGAAGCGCGTGATCCCGGCCTCGGCCAGCGGCCGGAGCGCCGGGTCCGTGGTCGGCGCGCAGGCGAGGGCGAGCATGGAGAGCAGCAGGACCGGGCGCATCGAGGACGGGGGTTCTGCCCGTCCGTACGGCACCCGCCCTCGATGTGGACCATCCGTCCTCGAGGACGGAGCCCGTTCCCGTCGGCCGCTACGACTCGACGACCACGTTCCAGTCGAAGTTGCCCACCATGTCCGTCATCACGAGCCGGACCTCGGCTTGCTCGCCGGTCTCGGTGGCGCGGACGTCGCAGGCGAACTCCTGGCCGATCTCGATCTCCCACATCGTCGGCGTCTCGCACGTCACGCTCGTTGCCAGACCCGTGCCCTGCTCCAAGCCGTTGGCGATCGCCGCCTCGGTGTTTTGGCGGAAGCCGACGCCCGTCGGGACGTAGACGAAGGTCCCGTCCGGCTTCTTGTCGAACTGGACGTCGAACGATTTGCCGTCGTAGTTCGCCTGGCACACGGCCGTGTAGTCCGGGGCGTCGCCGTCGGGGCACGAGATCGATGCGAGCTCCATGTCGTAGGTGGTGCGGAACGAGCGCTTGAGCGCCCACTCCGCCCCGGCCGACTCCGAGCCGTAGTCGGGGACCAGTCCCACAGCCGTCGAGTCGCCGCCGTCGACCGCCGTCAGGGCGCTCACGGTCATGGCCCAGGTGACGTCCTGGCCGTCGACGGTCGAGGTGCACGTGTACTCGCCCGGCGCGTCGCCCTCGAGGCCGGGGCAGTCGAGCGCCGTCGCGTCGGCGTCGGGGCCGACGAGCTCGATGACCAGGTTGTCGACGAGCTGGTCGAACGTCTGTGGGTCGTTGCCAATGGAGATTTCGCCTTCGCAGCCGGAGGCCACGATCAGGAGGGCAAACAGAGTGGGGAGTCGGAGCATGGGTGGGGGTGAGCTATGGGAGTTCGTTGGCCGCGCCGGCCTATCGGCTCTCGAGGTCG
>NZ_JBARYR010000474.1:0-2837 GCF_049648075.1 Rubrivirga sp.
AACCTGGGCGGCGCCCTCTTGACTCGCGGCGACCTCGAGGGCGCCGCTGCGCAGTTCCGAGCCGCGCTCGAGGCCGACCCTCGCGACACGGCCGCGCTCGGCAACCTGGGCCTCATCCTGGCCCAGCAAGGCCGCACGGCCGACGCGCGGCGGATGTTCGAGCGCGTCCTCGAGGCCGACCCCACCGACAGTCGCGCACGCGCGGCGCTCGCCCAACTCCTGTGACTCGCTTTTTTCTCTTTGCCGCGCTCGTCGCCGCGGGCTGCGCCACCGGCCCCGCCGACCCGGCGACCTCGGACTCGATCCCGCTCGACCTCGACCGCGACCGCCCCGAGCGGCTGCTCGGCTCCGTCTTGGGCGCCTACGTCGGCCCCGATGGGGGAGACCCGTTCGAGGCCGGCCTGGTCTCCGGCGACGGCTCCGATCTCGCGTTGCATCCCCAAAAACTCGACGACGACGTCCGCGCCGCCCTCGAGGACGTGAACGGCGACGGCACCATCGACTGGGACGAGCTGGCGGTGATGCTCGAGGCGACGTACTACGGGGCTCGGACCTTGCCTCAGACGGTCGAGGAGTTGCAATCCGCCGCAGACTACCGAGCCGGCGAGCCGGAGTGGTTCTCCGTCGAGGTCGACGGCGTGATGTCGGCCGCGCGGCGCCGGATCTCGGTCCCGCTCGCGTCGCTTCGGTCGGCGATCGAGGGGTTCCCCGAGCGCGACGAGTTGATCTACCCGGCCGGAACCTGGATCGTGGGCGAGCACATCGAGGACGACGAGGTCGTGGAGACGACGGCCAAGTATCGTCGATCGGACGGCTATTGGGACTTCGTGGTCTACGGACCGGACGGTGCCCTCGCACCCTCGACGCAGACTGAGCCGCGCGCCCTGCGGGTCCCGACCCAGTGCACCGGCTGTCACCTCGGCCAACGCCTGTTCGATCCCGAAAAAAGCTTTCCGGCCGACGCCAGCGACGGCCCCTTCGGTCCCCGCGCGATCTACGTCCCCGACAGTTGGAAAAGCGCCCAAGCGACCGACCTCTTCCGCGAGCATGCTTCTCGCGACGACGGTGTCCTGGGACTCTACGCCACGCTCTACGCCGGCCGCCTGATGGCCCAGCGCGCCGCGGGCGACCTCGACGACGACGACGCGCGCCTTCTCGACGCGCTCGGGCTGTAGCCGGCCCCGAGGACGCGCCTTACCGGCCAGCCTTCGAGATCGCGACCGAGCCGAAGTGGCCTTCGCTCGACCGCGCGCGCACGACGTACGTCCCCGGCGAGAGGTCGGGGAGCGCGAGGTAGTGGTTCTCGCCGCCCCGCATCGTCGTGGAGGCGACCGTTCGGCCAGTGACGTCTACGACCTCGACGTGGACAGTTGCCGCAGACTCGGTTCCGAGGTTGATCCGAACGCCGTCGGTCACGGGGTTGGGGCTGACGCTCAAGGGCGTCCGGGCGGCGGGGCCGTCCTCCGAACTGACGGGGCGGAGGGGGTCACGGCCCCACTCGCGCCCTCCGACGCTCGCGTAGACGAGGCGGACGCTCCGCGAGCCCCCGGACCCTCCGATCCCAGTCCAGGACCGGTCGAGGCGGATCAAGCCGATCCCCTCTGCGATCATCGCGAAGCAACACTGCGGCGAGGCTCGCACGGTGTACGAGATCCCCCCGATCGACTCCGTCCGTTCCGTAAACCTCTCCACGAGAGGGACGCCCCCGTTAAAGCTGAGGAACATCGGAACCGAGGGGAGCAGGCGGTCGATGGTCGTGAGCTGCTCGACGATCCACCGGCTCCCGTCGGTCGCCCCGCCGAAGACCGACTCGCCGCCCGGCCCGCTCACGACGTGAACCGGGTTGCCGTCGACGACCGTGTCGCGCACGACGCGATACCGGCTGACGCGAGAAAAACGGGTCGTAGCGCCGCCCAGTTGCCGGTGCTGCGTGTCCGAGCCGGACTCGTTGTACACCCACTCGTCCCCGACCTCGAGGGGCAGGAAGTCCCGCCATACGTTGGGCTCCTCTTGAGCATGGGCGAGGCTCGTAAGTGCCAGGAGCGCGGTCGCGACAGCGAGCTTGTTCATAGCTAAGATTGGCAAGGGGAAACGTCCTCGAGGGCGAGGGCTATCGAGAGGGCGTCGAGTACTCCGTCTCGATTTGTCGCATGGTCAGGTCGATGCGGGGCACGCGGACAACGTGGACGAGGAGCCGGGCGCCGGCCTCACCGGGTGTCCCGGTCGCACGATACGTCACGCGTGCTCGGTCGTCGCCGATCAACTCGACGGCGTCGATGACGAGCTGTCCGCCTCGAGACGTGACCGGCTCCGCGACGGCGACGAGCGTGCTGGCGGCGTAGTCGGCCCCGAACGGCTCGGAGATCCCGTAGCGCGCCCGGAACAGCGCTTCGTCCTCGAGGGAGGTGAGAAACGGCGAGTTGGAAGCCAGAGAGACCGTGTCAGCGGTCACGCTCGCCTCGCCTTGGAGGACCGTCGTGGCGTCGAGCCGCTCGACCTCCGGGCCGAACAGCGAGCAGGCGCTCAGGGTGGCGCCGAGGAAGAGAGTCGTAAGGACGGAGCGCATGAGAAGCGGAGTTTGAGAGATCCTTCTACCGTATGAAGTCGACCTCGAGGTCGCGGAACGCGCCGCGCGGGGTCTCGTGACGGTCCCGATCGCGTCGCGGTTGAGGGTTTCGGCCTCGGTCCCGCTGAAACCGTCCTCGCCGGCGCCGTCGTCGTCAAAGGCCGCCGTGAACCGGCCGGACACCACGCCGCCGCGGAGCGTTGAGGAGGATGGCGTGGTAGAAGAGCACGCGACAGACGGCACGAGACCTGAGGGACGGACAGAACGAGAG
>NZ_JBARYR010000475.1:0-2221 GCF_049648075.1 Rubrivirga sp.
CAGTCATGGTGTGGGTGTTAGGGATTGGGGTTCAGGGGTTGGGGTTCTTCAGACCAACCCCCGAAACCCAATCCCCAAAACCTATCTACGCGGTCATCTCCTCGATCTCGGCGTCCAGGTTGTAGCGCTTCCGCTTCTCCCACAACGTCTTCTTCGAGATGCCCAAAAGCTTGGCCACGTCCGCGTAAGACGAGTTGCGGTTGTTGGCGAGCGTGTGCTTGATGTACTCGTACTCGACGTTCTCGAGCGTGGAGCCGGCGCGGTGACGGAACGTGTCCTGGTCCGAGTCCGCGCCGTCGAAGGCGTCGGTCTTGAGCAGGACGAGATCGCCGGCGTCGAGCTTGGGCGTCTGGGAAAAGATCATGGCCCGCTCCAGGACGTTGCGGAGCTCGCGGACGTTGCCCGGCCATTCGTGCGCCAGCATTTTGTCGCTGGCGGCAGCCGTGAACCCCTCGAAGGTTTTCCCGAACTCCTCCGCGAAGCCGTTTGCCACCTTGTCCGCGATCGCCAGGGCGTCGTCCCCCATTCGGCGCAGCGGCGGGAGCTCGATCGTGACCACGTTGATGCGGAAGAGCAAGTCCTTGCGGAACTCCTTCTCGGCGACGAGCTCTTGCAGGTTGGCGTTCGTGGCGCACACGATCCGCGTCGTCACCTTGATCTCGTCGGTCCCGCCCAGCCGACGGAACTGACGGCTCTCCAGGAAGCTGAGCAGCTTGGACTGCAGGCCCAGCGACATCGAGTCGATCTCGTCCAGGAACAGCGTGCCTCCGTCGGCGACCTCGAGGAGGCCGGGCTTGGCGGCACGGGCGTCGGTGAACGCGCCCTTTTCGTAGCCGAACAGCTCGGACTCGAGCAGGTTGTCCGGGAGCGCGGCGCAGTTGATCTCCATGAACCGCCCGCCCGACCACTTCGAGGCGTAGTGGAGCGTCTGGGCGACCAGGTTCTTGCCGGTCCCCGTCTCGCCTCGCACCAGGACGGTCGTGTTGGGGATGTCCTTGAGCGTCTCGATCGTGTCCCGGACCGCGTCGACGGCGTCGCTCGTGCCGATGATCTTGCCGACTGAGTGTTTCTTCTTGCGTGTCTGCTTGATCTCTTGGAGCTCCTTTTTGTCGCTGTAGAGCTCGAGCGCCTTGGCGAGCAACGCCCGCATCTCCTCCAGGTTGACCGGTTTCTGGAGGTAGTGGAACGCGCCCAGCCGCATGGCTTCGACGGCCGTCTGGACCGACGAGTGCGCCGTCATCACGATCACCGGGATCGTGATCCCCTGCTCCCGAAGCTGACCGATCAACTCCATGCCCGAGACGTCGGGCATCATCAGGTCCGTCAGCACCAGGTCCGGCACCTCCCCGTCCTCGATGGCCTGGAGCAGAGGCCCGACGGACGTAAACCCCTTCGTGGAGTAGCCGTCGCGGCCCAGCACCTTGGCGAAGAGCTCTCCGATCTTGGGGTCGTCGTCGACGACGTATATGCGCTTTTGGCTCATGTCCGAGGGAGACGGGAAGGGTCCGAGGCGAGCCCAATGGTACGAATCGTAACGTTGCCACGCCATCGAATGCTGACACGCCACGCCCGAGACCGCGCCGTCCTCGAGGACGGACCTACCGCGTCATCTTTCCGACCCGGACCGGGAGCGCGGCCGGCTCGACTTCGACCTCGACCTCGACCGCGTCGTAGGTCAGGATCTCGCCGTCGGCCTGGAGCGGGAGTCCGCCCTCGAGGACGCTGAGCCCGACGCCCGTCGTGCGGCTCATCGTGACCTCGGGCGCGGAGACGTGCTCGCCCGTCAGGCTCTTGGGGAGCAGGCGGAGCGCGCGTCGGGTCGAGATGTGGCGGACGTGGCAGACGTCCAGCAGACCGTCCGTCGGGACCGCGTCTGGGGTGAGCAGGAAGCCGCCACCGACCGAGTGCCCGTTGCCGAACTCGCACAGGAACAGCGGCCCGTCGAGGTCGAACCCGTCCCTCCCGGCCTCCCGACCGGCCTCGACGAGCTCGCGGACGTGGGCGCGGACTCGAGGACGGCGCCACAACCAGAGTGTGCGCACAACGGCCACGAGGTAGGCGGCTTGGCCGCCGAGCCACTTCGTCTGCGCCGCCAAGGCGGCGGCATGAGCGTCGAAGCCGGCGCCCAGGCAGTTCATGAAGTGCCGGTTGCCACCCTCGCCCGCCGCGTCGGTCCACCGGACGCGTCCCAGGTCGCACGCCACGACGTTGGCCGCCGCGA
>NZ_JBARYR010000476.1:0-5333 GCF_049648075.1 Rubrivirga sp.
ATCGCGGAGGGCAGGAAGGACGGCCCGAAGCGCGCGGTACGCCGGGGCCGTCCCCTCGACCTCGAGGCGGCCGGCGACGTCGTTGAGCATCACGTGTGTCCGGTGGACCGTGTGGCCGAACCGGGCCGTCGCACGGGGCCGATCGTCGCTCCGAGGAACGTACCCGTCGAACCACGACGTGTTGGACCACGCCGCATCGAGGCCGCCTGCGTCGTACCAGGAGTCGAGGTCCTCGAGGGCCGACGGCGTCTCGGCGTCTGCGGGAGCCGAGCGGACCCACTCACGAGCGTCGGCGCGGGCGCCGGGCTCGCACGTACGGATCTCGCCCAGTGGCAAGAGGCGCGCCTCGAGACGAGCCAAGCGCGCGATCCAGGGAGCGTCGGTAACGAGCGCGACGCGTCCAATGTGGCGGAGCGTGCGGAGGTAGCGGAGGCCGTAGACCAGGTCCAGCCAGATCGCGCGGACGTCGGCACCGCGAAGACCCTCCACCTCGGCATAGAGGTGGACCGTGTCGTGGTCCTCGAGGACGGCGTCGAAGGCGTCCGTCGCCTGGCGGACGTCGTCGTCGGTCAAGATGTCTGTGACGCGGTAGGCGAACACGTCGGGGCGACCGAGATCGAGGGGGTGGAACATGAGAGGGCAGGGTTTGGACGTGACGGTCACGCGGCGGAGGCGGACGATCCCAGGCTAGGGCGTCTCTAGTCGTGTCCGGTACCGTGGCCCCGAGCTCTCCGGCGTCGGACGGTCGCTGCTCGCCGTGCGGGGGAGCGCCCCACGTTCCTCAAGCTGGGCCAACCTCGAGGTCGAACCATCGAGGATGGCGTAGGGGCTCGCCCCACGGACGGGAGCGGGCATGGCTGTCAGGCTGTCGTCGCAGAGAGGCTGATCCTGAGTCACGTCCTTCCAGTGTTCGTCGTGGTCCCGGCCCTCCCCTTTCTACCTGCCCCGGTCTCTGACCTCGAGGTGGGGTCACTCACTGAGGCCCTTCGCGTCCCGCTCACGCTGGCTGCGGCCGGCGGCCTCGGCACGTTCGCCTCCGGCATCGTTCAGGGCTCGCTCCCATTGATGCTAGCCGGGGCGGTCCTCTGGCTCGGGGGCAGCTACGTATGGGAGCGCGCGAGCGGTCCGCACTCGACGAGGCCGTGACACGGCTCCCTCTACTGATCGTCGCGCTCGCCACCGTGGCCCTCACCTCGCCGGCCTCCGCCCAGGCCGTGTGCCCCTGCGCATCCTACGGGCCGTACCCATGCGACGCCGCCCTGCTCGTCGCTCTCCCGGACCAGGTCGAGCCACTCCAGCTCACCGAGGTCCAGCTCACGGAGCTCCTACGGCTCCGAGACGCCCACCTCCGAGACGTCCACGAGCTCCTGGGCGATATCGCGGCGCTGCACGAGGCGGTCCACGACCTCGAGCGACCGTACGAGTCCGCCGAGGTGTTCGCGCTGTTCTACGACCTGGGGCGCCACCACGCCGACCTCGAGGCCGCGTTTCGCGAGGCGTCCGAGGTCTTGTTGTCCGTCCTCGAGGACGGACAAAGGGCACGGTGGACCGCGCTCGTCGTTCAGGCCGCCGCGCTTCAGGAGTCGGCTCCGGAGTGCGCCGGGGACCCCACTCCGTAGGGGTCGTGCCTGGATTCGCGCGCCCTCGAGGGCGCCGACCCCTCGGGGCGGCCTTTGTCTCTCCGACGCCTCTGCCGGACGCCCAGGAGATCGTCCAGGCGCAGCCGCAGACCTCCGGCAGGTCGACGCCATGCTCGTGGATGCAGGCGGGGTACCGGTCGGGTGCCCCCTCGAGGATGCGGGTCGCGGCCTCTCACTTCTTGTCCAGGTCGAGCCAGCCCGCGCCGTAGGGATGCAGACGTCACAGCGGCGGCTGCTAGCGTTCTTCTTGTCGGGCGCCCCGCGCGGCCCAGAGCCGGGACGTTTGGGGCTCTGAGTCGTCGTCGCTAGCATTGTCCTGCCGGCTTTCGCGATCACGCAGGCCCACGCCTCGACCGGCCGGATCATCCCATCGGCCGTCCTTTTCAACCCATCGACCCAACCGACCGATGAAGCGCTCGACGTAACCGGGCACGAGACGGCCCTGAGTGAGCGGTGACGCCCGCGTCGTCCGCCGACAGAGCCATCGCTGGGCGACCCACCGTGCGGCCCACTTTGCAGCGGGCACAGTCGTCTCCATATATATCGGCTCGGTGCACCTCGCAGTCGGCATCCCCAGCCGCCGTAGTTCGTCCCTGATTCTGACTGGAGAGGTCGCCGGTCGTCCCACTACTCCCATGCCCCAGCACCCCGCAGCCGACCTCGGCGCTGTCCCTCCCGAGACGACGGGCCACGTCCCTGGGCCGCGCAAGTTCGGGACGTTCGCAGGCGTCTTCACGCCGACGCTGCTGACCATCCTCGGGGTGATCATGTATCTCCGGACGGGGTGGGTCGTCGGGAATGCCGGCGTGCTCGGTGCCCTCGGCGTGATCGGTTTGTCGTTCGGGATCACCATTGCGACCGGGCTCTCGATGTCGTCCATCACGACGAACATCCGGATCGGCGCGGGCGGCGCGTACTCGATCATCTCGCAGTCGCTGGGCCTGGAGGTCGGCGGGAGCGTCGGGATCCCGCTCTACCTCTCGCAGGCGCTGGCCGTCGCGCTCTACGTGTTCGGGTTCCGCGAGGGCTGGGCGTGGGTGTTCCCCGAGCACCCGGCGATCTTGGTCGACCTCGGGGTGTTCGCCGTCGTGTTGGGGATCGCCTACGTCAGCGCCTCCTTCGCCTTCCGGGTCCAGTACCTCATCATGGTCGTGATCGCCGCGTCGCTCGTGTCGGTCGCCGTCGCGGCCGCGGAGGGCTCGATGGTCCACGATCTGGCCGACGTAGGGCTCGTGGGGCCGTACGTCGGGGCCCCTGAGGACGGGTTCTCGGGGACCTCGTTCTGGGCCGTGTTCGCCGTGTTCTTCCCGGCCGCGACGGGGATCATGGCCGGGGCGAACATGAGCGGCGATTTGCGAGACCCCAAGCGGAGCATCCCGATCGGGACGCTCTCGGCGATCGCGGTGAGCTTGGTGGTCTACCTCGCGCTCGCCTACTGGCTCGCGCGCTCGGCGACGCCCGAGGAGTTGGTCTCGAACTACACCGTCATGATCGACCGGGCCGCGTGGGGGCCGGCCGTTGTGGCGGGGCTCTTGGGGGCGACGTTCTCGTCTGCGCTGGCCTCGATCGTAGGGGCGCCCCGCATCCTGCAGGCGCTCGGCGACCACGGCGTGCTCCCTCGCGGCGAATGGCTGGCCAAGCGCACGCCGAAGGGCGAGCCGCGCCACGCACTCCTGGTGACGGCCGCCATCGTCGCCGGCGCGCTCCTGCTCCGCGACCTCAACGCGATCGCGCCAGTCATCACGATGTTCTTCCTCATCACGTACGCGATGATCAACTTCGTCGTGTTTGTCGAGGGGCAGCTCGGGCTGGTCAGCTTCCGACCGCGCCTGCGCGTGCCCCAACTCGTCCCGTTGGCCGGGCTCGTAGGGTGCCTGTTGGCGATGTTCGTGGTGAACCCGGCGTTCGGCCTCGCCGCGGTCGTGGTCGTAGTGGCCTTCTACGGGTTCCTGCTTCGGAGCCGTCTCGACGCCCCATACGGCGACGTAAGGAGCGGTCTGTTCGTGGCGCTGGCCGAGTGGGCGGCCAAGCGGGTCCGAGACATGCCGGACCGCCAGGAGCGGGCGTGGAAGCCGAACCTGCTCGTCCCCGTCGAGGACGTCGCCGTGCTCCGGGGCACGTTCGAGGTCGTGCTCGACGTGGCCCGTCCTCGCGGCTCGGTCAAGCTCGTCGGGCTCAACGAGACGGGGCTGGCAGACGGGGGCCGGGTGGACGGGTCCCGGGCCGAGGGGCGGCTCGACCGGCTGCCCACACTCGCGGCCGCGTTCCGCCGCAAGGGTGTCTTCTCGTCCTTCGCCGTCCTCGACGCCCCGCGCTTCGAGGACGGCGTCGTAGCGGCCATCCAGGCGCTGCGGGGCTCGTTCTTCCGGCCGAACGTGTTGTTCCTCCCGCTCCCGCCCCCCAGCCAGCGGGACGGCCGGCGGGAGGCCGCTTTCGCCCGCGCCGTCGCGGAGGCCCGGCACCACCAACTCGGTACGCTCGTGTGGGCGCCGCACCCGACGGCCGGGCTCGGCCAGCGCTACACGGTCAACGTCTGGGTCCACGACCGCTCTCCGGACTGGCGGATCTCGATGGACATCGGCAACCTCGACCTCTCGCTCCTGATCGCCTACAAGCTCCAGCAGAACTGGGACGGCCGGATCCGCCTGCACACGGTCGTCGAGGACGAGGCCAAGCGGGAGCAGGCCCACCACTTCCTCACCCGGCTCATCGACCTCGCCCGGCTCCCCCACACGGAGCCCATCGCGGTCGTCGGCGACTTCCACGACGTCGTCCGCAGAGCCGCGCCGGCCGACCTCAACCTATTCGGGCTCATGCCCGAGCCGACGTTCGCGGCGATGCACGACCTCGTCGAGACGACGCGCGCGAGCGCCCTTTTCGTCCGGGACTCCGGGCTGGAGAACGCGCTCGCCTAGCCGAGCCCACAGCTTTCTACACGAGCGCGCGGCTAGAGTCCGGTCCGAAGTTCAAGGCGTGCAGGACGGCCTGGCCGGCCGTAAAGATCGTGACCGGAGGACCTCACCGGAGGACCTCACCGGAGGACCTCACCGGAGGACCTCACCGGAGGACCTCCTCGAGGACGGAGTTAGGTCGCGTTCCACTGCCGGCCGAGCGCGTGGCCGACGACGAACACGGCCACGTCAACGACGGCGTTGTGGAGCACCTCCGGGCCGGACGTCTTGAAAAAGGCCCGGCCGGCGTCGTTGCGCTCCAGGACCTGCTCGATGACCTCGTAGGCGACCGCCGCCAGGAGCGACCGCCCCAGCGACGCGTCGACGAGCCCGGCCGCGAGACCCGCCGAGAAGTGGACGGCCGTCCAGGGGTCGATGGCGGCCTCGTTCTGCTCGGCCTTGTGGGTGGCGAAGAGTTTCACGAGTGGGGTCCGCCGTCGGCGAGGTCGAGGTGGGTGACGGTAAAGGACGCGCCGCTGTCGGGGTCGTAGCTGTCGGTCCCGTAGCCCCAGCCGCCCGTGATCCGGGTCGGGATCGTGACGCCGCCGAACGTCCCCTCGGCCTCGACGCGGAACCCGTAGGGGTAGAGGCGGGCGGCCTCGCCGTCGGGGTCGCCCCAGCGGTCGAGCGCGACCTCCTGGACCGCGCCGTCGCCGTCGACGTGGAGGGTGACCGTGATCGTCTCGCCGTCCACGGCGAGCGTGTACCGGGCGTGGTCGTCGCCGGCGGCTTGCCACACGAC
>NZ_JBARYR010000477.1:0-9104 GCF_049648075.1 Rubrivirga sp.
ACCTCGGGGAACGCCGCGAGCGGGACCGCCATCGGCAATGCGCCCCGGACGACCAACGCGAGCGTGAGGTGCGCCCGCCCGCCCAGGTGCAAGTCCCAGCCCATCGCGCGCAACGCGTAGAGGTCGCCCTGGCCCCAATGGGCCCAGGTGAGCAAGAGGAAGCCGATCGCAGCCGCCGCCGGGAGGACGGCCCACAGTCCGAGGTAGACCGCCCCCAGCGCGAGGTACGCCACGCAGAACACCGCGACCGGTCCTGGGCGGAGCGCGGTGTCGTTCAGGCGGAAGGGCACGAACGGATCCGCCGCTCCGTGGGGCAACCCCAACACGACCGCACTCAACGTCCACGGAATCACCAAGACCCACAGCGGCGCGTTCGCTAAGAGCGGAGCGAGAGCGAGCGACACCACGACTCCACCCCACGCCACGGTCAAGCCCGGGCGGCGCCACGCGAACGGGAACGCGCTCACCCGACCACGCGCTTCCGCGAGAACATGTCAGATATCGGCCGCTCCAGCATCACCAGCCCTTGCGCCACGAGCAGCGTCGTGACGACGAAGAACAAGGCCTCCTCCACCGGGAGCCCGACGATCTCCCACCCCGTCCGCGTGGCGTCGGTGATGTTCCAGATGCCAGCCTGTGTGATCGCGAACCAGTCGGCGACCCAGAGGTAGAGCGAGATCGGAATGACGGTCACGGCCACGAGCCGACGCCGCGCCCACACGAGTTCGCCGCCGACCGCCCACTGCAGCAAGAGGGGCGGGCCGGCCCACGCCAGGATGAGCCCGAGGTAGAGCCAGTGTCCGGCGGCTAGCAGCATCGCGACGCCGGCCACAGTGATCGCCCCGAACAGAGCGATGCCCGGCCACCGCACGCCCCGTCCGGACGGCTCCGGCACGCGGTCCCACCGTGCCTGAAACAGCCGAAGCCACAGCCCGGCTATGATCGTCTGGATCCCAAAAAAGGCGTACTCCTCCACCGGGACGAATCCGATCGTCGCCAGCACGCGGCCCGGCGGGTACGTCCAGATCTCACGCGCGACGAGGTAGTTGTCCCACGGCGTCGTGTAGACGAAGGCGATCCCGATGAGCAGCCCGAGGGGCCACCACGGAGCGCGCGTCCTCCCCTGCAACAGCGCGAGCACGACGAGGGGCGGGACGGTGAACGCCAGGTGGAACTCGAGGTAGGTCAATAGGTCAGTGGATGCACGACGTAAGATCGGGCGCGTCGGTCTCGGGAGTTCCCTTCCTGCGTGCTGCCCTCGGGGACGGCTGCGGGACGTCGATCGAGGGCCACGTGCAGGACGAGTCGCCCGGGCCTCGAGGGCGCCTCCTATCGAACGCGTCTCCCCGTCACCGCCCGAGCGCTAGAGCGATCTCTCACCGCCCGTCCGATAAGGACCCTAACGGGCTCCACGAGCGAAGCGCGGTCCCAGAGGGCGAACCGAACCGCCACGATCGCTGCCGTGGGGCGCACGGCCTCGAGGACGCTGCGGCGATGAGGAGACACAGTCTCGGTTCGCCCTCGAGGGCGCTACCAGAAGAACGTGACCAGGACCACGGTCATCGCGACGAGCACGACGGCTTGGTAGCGGTAGTTCTGCCAGGCCGGCTTCGCCGCGAGTGCCGCCGTCTCGTCCCGCCAGAAGGCCATCGTCCACGTCGTGTCCGCTGTCTTCTCCGGGTCCGGCGGCGCCGTGGCCAGGCTGACCGTGATCATCACGACCATCGACACGATGAGCAACAGGCCAGCGAGGTAGAGGAAGCTCATCCCAAAGATGGGCGCTAGCGGCGCGCCCGTCTGGGCCGTCCAGATCGGGCCGAGGACCAGGAACAGGACGGCCGTCAGGTGCCCGGCCGACATCCCCATGATCGCGCCTGTCCCGTTTGCCCGTTTCCACAAGACGCCCAGGATGAACAGAGCGAGCGCGGGCGGGGCTACGTACGCGAGCGTCGTCTGGAGGTAGCTCCACAACGTGTCGAACCCGATGATGACCGGGCTCCACGCGATCGCGAACACCATGCAGGCGAACGTCACGATCCGCCCGATCCGAACCAGGGCCTTCGGCGAGATCGACGGGTTCTTCCGCTTGAAGAAGTCCATCGTCACCAGCGTCGAGGCCGCGTTGAGCGTCGAGTCCACCGACGACATGATGGCCGCCAACATGGCCGTGAGCACCAGCGCTCGGAAGCCACCCGGCAGCAAGTCGAACAGCAACGTCGGGAAGACCTGGTCGGCCCGCTCGATGTTGGGGTAGAGCACGCGCGCGAACGTGCCCGGCATGACCATCAGGAACAGGATCGGGAGCTTGAGCAGGCCACCGAAGAGCGCGCCCCACCGCCCGTGGTCCAGGTTCTTCGCGCCCAGAACACGCTGGACCATGAACTGGTTGGTCGTCCAGAAATAGAACCCGAGCAAGAACACGCCGGTGAACAGCCCGAGCCCCGTCATCCCCGTCTCCTGGTACCACGGCAGGTTCGGGTCGAGGTCGTACGACTGGACGAGCGAGAGCTGCTCCGGCGGCGTGATGGCCGTCACCGCGTCCCACCCACCGATCGCGTTCCACGCCATGACGGACACGGCCCCGGCACCGATCAGGAGAAGCGTCCCCTGGATCGCGTCCGTGTAGACGACGGCCTTAAGACCGCCGGCGATCGTGTACGCCCCGGCGATCAGGGCCAGGATCGCCATCGTCCCCCACATCGGGAAGTCGGGGTAGACCAGTTCGACGACGAGCGCTCCGGCGAACAACGCCGCCGCCGTGTCCACGACGACCGATAGGAAGATCGAGACGGCCGAGAAGTAGACCCGGCTCCGCCCGTCGAACCGGCGCTCCAGAAACTCCGGCATCGTGTAGATCCCGGTGCGGATGTACGACGGCAGGAAGAACAGCACGAAGACGACCAGCACCATCGCCGCCATCCACTCATAGTTGAAGACGGCCAGCCCGATCCCGCCGTACGCCTCGCCCGCCATCCCGATCATCGAGGACGACGACAGGTTCGACGCGAGCAGGCTGATGCCGATCAGCCCCCAACTCAGCGACCGCCCCGCCAGGAAGTAGTCCTCGCCGTCCTCCGTCTGGCGCGAGAAGTAGATCCCGATGCCAAAAATGACGAGAGCGTAGATGACGACGGCCGAGATGTCGAGCGTCGTCAGCGTAAAGTCGGGCATGCGCGGGGCGTGGAGGTCACATGAAGGTAACTCGCCAGTGTAAGCGGTTCCACCATCCATCCGGGATTCCCTGACCTCGAGACCAGCGACCCGGAAGTGGGTGTCCGCCCTTGACGTCGCTCGTCAGCCCGGCGGGTAGCGCTCGGCCCACGCGTCGGTCTCCTTCTTCTGGTACGAGTCGATGCCGAAGACGCGCGCGTCGTGCAAGTCGTCGGCGACCTGAAGGATCACGCCTCGCAGTTCGACCGCGTCCTCCCACCGCGAGGCCACGGCCCCGTGACCGAGGTACGCGCCCAGCAGGTTGCCGCAGATGGCGCCCGTCGAGTCGCTGTCGCCGGTGTGTGTGACGGACATCCGCAATGCCGCATCGAGGTCGGTCGGGTAGCGACGGGCACACAGGGCCGCGACGGCGAGCGCTTCCTCGGCCACCCAGCCCGGCCCCCGGTCGGGCGTGACGGTCCCCAACGCATGGACCGCGTCGGCGTCCCCATGACCGGACCCGGCCAAGTCGCGCGCGGCCTCGAGGGCAGCGGCAGTCTCGGCGCCGTCTGCACTGGAGGCCGCCTCGAGGGCGTGGTCGAGGGCGTCCTCGAGGTCGATGCCGTCGGCGAGATGCCAGATGGCCACGGCGAACGCTCCCGAGGCGACGATGCCGGTCGGGTGCTCGTGGGTGAGTTGTGCCAGCTTGCACCCGAGGTCGAATGCGACAGTCGGCGTTCGGCTCAGCAACCCGACAGGTGCCATCCGCATGACGCCGCCGCAGCCCTTCGAGTCGTTGATCGGCTCTGTGCTATCGGAGCTTCTTCGGCTACGGAGCGCGCTCAGGCAGGTCAGCCCCGGAGCGCGTCGAGCATGGAGTCCCTCGACAGCCCAGAGCCATGAGTCCCGGTGCCGAGTGGGGTTGGGCGACTCCTCTTGCGTGTCGAGCCACCGCAAATAGGCGTTGAGGGCCACGGTGGGCACGGACACGATGCCCTTCGTCGAGCTGCGATGGAACGCACGGAGCGACCCCTCGGCCGTCCACAGCGTCATCTGGGTGTCGTCCGTGATCGCACCTGGGACGCCGTATCCCGTCCCCAGCTCGGTCGGGCCGCCCGGCCCAAACCGGTCGACGATCTCGCGGTGCGGCCAGAATTCGATGTCCGCTCCGAGCGCGTCACCAATGGCTCCCGCGAGCAGGCACCCACGAAAGCGGGAGCGAAGATCAGGCATCTCGACCTCGAGGTCGTGTCAGGAGCGACCTCGAGGACGCGCCCTGGGCTAGGCCGCGACGGGCGCCCAGGCGGTGCAGTAACCGGCCGGGGCGACCGGTCCCTGGAACAGCTGGCAGCCGCCGCACGCCGAGCCGCCGACCGGCGCGTTGTAGAGGCGGCAGTTGTCGCAGCGCTGCGCCGGGTCCGGCGTCACGTCGACGTAGCCGAGGCCCTGCCGAGCCTGGAGGTCGCCCGGCGTCAGGTCGGAGTAGCCCTCGCACGACGCGGCGGTCACGTCGCCTCCGCCGCACGCGGACAGGACGGAGCCCAGGCCGACAGCGGCTCCAGCGGTGGCGATAAAACGGCGGCGGCTGAGGTCGGACATATCGGCGTGTGGGAAGAGGGTGCGGGAGTCTACGGCGCGCGCGGCGGACGGTTTGTAGGGTCAGCCCTCGCTTGCTTTGGAAAACTGCTGATCGAAGACGATGTCCGACGCGGGGAAGTCGATGCGCTTGACGAACGCGGCGGCCTCGGCGGCCCCGTGCTCGCGGTCCATCTTCATGTCCTCCCACTCGACCGAGAGCGGCCCGTCGTAACCGACATCATTGAGGGCACGGATGATGTCCTCGAAGTTGATCTTACCGCGACCGAGCGACCGGAAGTCCCACGACCGACGCGCGTCGCCGAACTCGGTATGACCACCGAGCGTGCCGGCCTCCGTCCGCACGTCGGACCACCAGACGTCCTTCATGTGGACGTGGAAGATGCGGTCGCCGTGGTCACGGATAAACCGGACGTAGTCGGCGTTTTGGTAGCCGAAGTGGCTCGGGTCGAAGTTGATCCCGAACGCCGGGTGATCGTTCATGGCCGCCAGGGCGCGCTCCCAACTCGGCCCGTCGAACGCGATCTCGGACGGGTGGACCTCCAAGGCGAACGTGACGCCGAGCTCCTGGAACCGGTCCAAGATGGGCGTCCAACGCTCGGCGGTCTCTTGGAAGCCGGCCTCGATGTCCTCGGGCAGGTTGGGCGGCCAGGAGTAGAACAGGTGCCAGATCGGCGAGCCGGTAAACCCGCTCACGACCTCGAGGCCGAGCTTCTGGGCCGCCTCCGCGACCTTGACAACCTCGTCTGCCGCGCGCTGGCGAACGCCTTCGGCCTGGCCGTCGCCCCAGACGTGGGCCGGCACGATGGCCTTGTGGCGCCCGTCGATGATCCGGTCCGCGACGGCCTGCCCGACCAAGTGGCACGAGATGCACCAGACCTCGAGCCCGGCGTCTTTCAGCATCGCCATGTGCTGCTCGGCGTAGCCGTCGTCCTCCAAGACGCGGTGGACGTCGAGGTGGTCGCCCCAGGTGGCGAGTTCCAGCCCGTCGTAGCCCCAGGACGCGGCCTTGGGCGCGAGTTCAGCGATGGGCATGTCGGCCCACTGGCCGGTGAACAGGGTTACGGGACGGGACATGGAGAGATAGAGTTGGGGAGGAACCGACTTCAGGGTCGAGATGGCGACCTCAACTGGGACCTAAGCGTCCCCGAGGGCGGGAAGCAGGTCCAACGCCTCGAGGTCGGCGCGCAACGTGTCGGGATCGGTAAAGTGGAGGCCGTGCATCCCGACACCGCGGGCGCCCTCGATGTTTTTTTCGAGGTCGTCGATGAACACCGCGTCTTCGAGGTCGATCCCGAAGTCCGTCTCGAGGTGGCGGTAGATGGCCGGGTCGGGCTTGGCGACTTGGACGGCGCCGGACACGACGATGCCGGCGAACTCGCGCAGGACGTCGAACCGCTCGAGGGCGATGGGGAAGGTCTCGGCGGACCAGTTCGTGAGGGCGTAAACGGGCACGCCGTGCGTTTTCAAGTCCTCGAGGACGGAGACGGTGCCCGTGATCGCGTCCCCCAGCATGACGGGCCAGTGCGTCCACCACGCGTCGAGCCAGTCGGCGTGCTCGGGGAACTCCTCCTTGCGCTCGGCGATGGCGACCGCGAACGGCTTGCCCGCGTCCATCTGGTGGTTCCACCTCGAGGTCGCGACCGTCTCGAGGAAGTGCTCGATCTCCTCATCGGTGCCGCCCAGCTTGCGGTACGCGTAGCGCGGGTTCCAGTCGATCAAGACGCCGCCCAGGTCGAAGACGACGGTCGATGGCGAGCGAGGAGGGGGCACGGATCTTTGAATGATGACGATCGCGAGTGACTCTACGCCCCTTGCCTGTAACCCGCCGATGGCACGTAGCTCGCGTCGACCCATCCCTCTTGCCGGCCGGACTCGAGGGCGGTCAGGATAAAGTGGACGCCCTTCGCGCCGTCCTCGACGGTCGGGAAGTCGAGGTCGAGCGGGTCGGGCTCCTCTCCCGAGAGACGCGCGCCGATGGTGCGGAGCGCGTTCGAGTACACGTTGGCGAACGCCTCGTTGAACGCCTCGGGATGGCCCGGCGGCAAGCGGCTCGCGTGCTGCGCAGCTGCGGACAGGTCGTCGTGGCCTCGGCGGTAGACGCGCTCCGTTCCCTCGAGCGGGTTGAAGGTGAGCTCGTTGGGATGCTCCTGTCGCCACGTCAGCGTGCCCTTCGTCCCGGAGACGCGCAGGCGCAGGTCGTTCTCCAAGCCCGCCGCGATCTGCGAGCAGTGGAGCACGCCGCCTGCGCCGCCCTGGTAGCGCAGCAATACGTTCGCGTCGTCGTCGATGGCGCGGCCGCCCACGAACGTGCGGACGTCGGCGCAGATGCGATCGAGCTCCAGGCCGGTCACGTAGGCCGCGAGGTTCTCGGCGTGGCTCCCGATGTCGCCCAACGCGCCCGCGCCGGCCTTCTTCGGGTCCGTCCGCCAGACCGCCTGCTTCATCCCCTCCTGCTCGATCGGCTGCGAGAGCCAGCCCTGACTGTACTCCGCGACCACCTTTCGGACCTCGCCCAGGGTCCCGTCCTCGACGAGCGCCCGAGCCTGCTTGACCATCGGGTAGCCCGTGTAGTTGTGCGTCAACGCGAACGTGACGCCGTTGCGATGGACGGCCTCGACGAGCGCGTGGGCGTCCTCGAGGGTGGTCGTCATCGGCTTGTCGCAGACGACCGAGATGCCGCGTTCGATGAACGCCATCGCGGCCGGCGCGTGGAGCCAGTTCGGCGTCACAATCGACACGACCTCGATGCCGTCCTCCCGCTGCGACTCGGCCTCGGCCATCTCCTCGAAGGACCCGTATGCACGCTCGACACCCAGCGTTTTGGCGTGCGCGCGGGACCGGTCGGGGTCGGACGAGAACACGCCGGCGACCAACGTCGCGAGCCCGTCCATCCGCATGGCGCGGCGGTGGACGTCACCGATGAAGGCGCCGGGACCGCCGCCGACTTGGCCGGCGCGGAGAGGTCGGGAGAGGGGCACGGGCGGAAGGGTTTAGGGCGAGCCGGAGAGGGCGGTGCTGATCGCGATCGCGATCGAGGCGGCGTAGGAGGCCTTGGCCGCCCGGTCGGTCCAGGGCGGGCCGCCGCGGTGCGACCGGATAAACAGCCCACTTCCGGCGGCGATGAGCGCGAGGATGGCGACCTGGACGGGATTCGCGAGCCCCGGCACGAGCAGCCGAATACTGATCACGACCAGCGAGATCGCGACCACGGCCGTGTGAATGCGGACCGACGAGGGAGACAATTTGGAGGGGGAGTCACTCATGGCGAGGTGTGCGGGCGCGTGCAGGCGGTGTGCCCGACCTCAAGGGCAGCGTCGCTACACAGAGCAGCGGCGGACGGCGTCTTCGAGGGCGGCGCGTGGGTCTCCGGCGGGGACGAACTCCTGTCCGACGAAACCGGGGAAACCGGCCTCATCGAGGGCGCGCATGATGGCGGGGTAGAACAGCTCTTGGGTCTCGTCGGGGTTGTTGCGACCAGGCACGCCGGCGACGTGGAAGTGCGCGATCGCGCCTTGGTTGTCCAAGATGGTTCGGATCACGTCGCCCTCCATGATCTGCATGTGGTAGATGTCATAGAGGAGCTTGAACCGGTTCGAGCCCAGCCGATCGACCAAGGCGACGCCCCACGCCGTCGAGTCCGCCTGGTAGTCGGGGTGGTCGACCTTCGAGTTGAACAGCTCGAGGCACAGCGTCACGCCCAGCCGCTCGGCGTCGGGCAGGATTTGCTCCAGGCCCCGGGCCATGTTCTCCAGGCCAGCGGCGTCCTCGAGGCCGTCGCGGTTGCCCGAGAAACAGATCAGGTTGGGCCAGCCCACCTCGGCGACAGCTTGGAGGGCGCGTCGGTACGCTGGGATCAGGTGCTCGTGGTGCTCAGTGCGATTCCACCCCTTGCGTAGCGCGTCCGGCACGTCGGGCGGGTGCGCGGTCATGGCGCACGTCAGGCTGTGGGCTTCGAGGACGGGCGCGTCGGTCGGCTGGACCAGCTCGACGGACTCGATGCCGAGGTCGACGGCGGTCTCGCACAGCTCCTCGAGCGACCAGTCGCTGAACGGCCACCGCGTCACGGAGTGCCGGTAGGAGGCTCGCCCTCGAGGACTCGTCCTCGAGGACGGGTCCGCCCCGCGTGCGACCTCGAGGCCGGCGATCGGGAGCGCGGCGCTGGCCCGGACGAAGTCGCGGCGGCGCATCAGTCTCGGAGGGTTTCGACGTAGGCCATGCTGTCCCGCGCGAACGCCAGGCTGTCGCCGTCGGGCGCGGTGTCGGCCTCGAGGAGGGCGTGGACGAGGCCCGCCGTCTCGCTCGCCGCGAAGATTGCCGGCCAGTCGCGCGAGCCGGCGCCGACGTCGGTCTGGGTC
>NZ_JBARYR010000478.1:0-1662 GCF_049648075.1 Rubrivirga sp.
GCAGAACACGGCGCAAACCCCTCCTGGTGCGGTTCAAGATTTCAGAAGAAACTTCATTGCCGCCGCCAAGCTCGGCCATCACGTTGATAACGCCCTTCCGGTTCGCCGCGCCCATGGCCGTGCGTGCTGTGCTCTTCAGACCGCCTCCGCTTGTAAAAACCCACGCGTAGGGCAGATCGAATGCACGCTGCAGTTGTAGCAATGCCCGGGTTTCATCTGCACTATGCCCTTGCCCTCTTAGTAAAGTCGGCGGGTAAAAAAGCGAACTTCCACCTGAATGCAAATCAACCGAGTAGTCGGCCAAGGGCATCAGGACCTCTTCGACATAATGCGCGATCATGTCTGTGGGGCCGCCTGTAGCGTTGCCGGGAAACATGCGGTTGAGGTTCCCGTTGTCGATGGGAGAGACCCGCAGGCCCGCCTCGGCTGCTGGACCATTGACCATAGGCAACAGGACCAAACGTCCGCGTATATCTTCGGCTAAAAGCGTGCGAGCAAGGTCCGACACGGCGATCTGCCCTTCGTATTCGTCGCCATGATTGCCAGCCATGATCACGAGCGTGGGGCCATCGTCATTTTTGATGCAGGTAATCGGGATCGGTATCCAGCCATACGCCGAACGATGTACGGAATGAGGGATTCGCAGGTATCCCGATTGTTTGCCGGTCGCCTCAAGATCAATTTCGGATATCACTGATGTGCCCGTCAACCGCACGTTCTCCAACCCTCATTTCGGCAAATGCCGAAGTGATGTTGGGCTAGGCCGGGCTATGGAGCTAGTCAAGCTGCAATAGTTCGGGCAATACCGAATTATGGATCAAGCCGGTGCTATCGACGCCTTCGCAGCCCTTGCGCAACCAACGCGGTTGGACGCCTTCCGCCTGCTTGTCAGGGTCGGTCCGGAAGGGCTCCCCGCGTTGGAGATTTCACGACAGTTGGGCACCAAACCGTCAACGTTGTCGGGCCACCTGTCCATTCTCAAACGCGCTGGCGTTCTCACGGCGACCCGTTATCAACGTGAAATTCACTATTCTGCCAATCTTGGTAGCGTAAACGCGCTCGTCCAGTTTTTGATCGCAGATTGCTGCGGTGGACGGCTGGAGAACTGCCCGGAGATTATTACGTTGCCGAAGTCTGCTTAAGATCAACGATCCAGAATTCAAACAGGTCTGATCGACTATTGATCCTATCCGGAACTTTGACCTCGAGATATGTGAACGTGGAAATGCCACGGACCGAATTTAGCTGGTTGAATCCGACCGACTACATTCTTTCTGGCATGCGTTTTCAGACGGTACGGAAAGTTAGAAGCAAACCTATGCGGGTGCGAACTGTAGGTGGCCCAAACCAGCACTCGCGGCCATTAACTGCCGTTCGCATGTAGAACCCGGAAGCACCAAAGCGGTCATTCAACGTCGCTCAGCGATTTGTGCTCTACCTCTTTCGAGCGGCTTACGCAGCAGGCTCGTGATCCAATCGTGGAAACCTTCTATGCGGGCGGGGACGTTACGGCGGCGGGCGTAGAGTAGCGAGAGCTGCATGGTTGGCGCTTGGAGGTCTGGCAGCAGTCGGACCAGTTCTCCCGACTGCAGCATGTCTTTCGCGTCGAAGGCCGGAATCTGGACGATGCCGAGGCCTGCGCGAGCGGCGGAGATGTAGCTT
>NZ_JBARYR010000479.1:0-2496 GCF_049648075.1 Rubrivirga sp.
GCCCCCGTCGTGTCCGGCGCGTAGAGGGCGCGCAGCGAGTCGACCGATGGGATGCGCGCGCGGACCGGGCCGATGACGGGCGCGGGCCGGTACGCGATGGCGAAAAAGCGGACCGTGTCGGCGGCGACCTCGAGGACGAGGCGACCCGTGCCGTCTAACGTGTAGCCCGAGGTCACGACTTGAAACGCCCTGTCGCGGAACACCTCGAGGGTCTCGGTTCCGGGAATCGGCCGGGCCTCCAGGCTCGCGGTCGTCTGTCTCGGCGCGAGCGCGAACGTGTCCCGCCTCAGCCCGTCGATCCCCACCTGCGCGGAGGCGGGGATCGCGCAGGCGAGCACGGCGAAGACAGCGAGACGGACCCTCATCGGCGGTGCCGAGTGGCGAAGCGGACGGGGGAACGAAGGTCGGGCGGTCTCGGGTGTGGGGAGGCCGAACCTACCAGCGCTCGCCGGGCGGTTCAATCCAACTGGGAGTCCCTCAGCGTCAGGTCGGTCTCCACCACCCCGCTTGGCGTGAGGACGACCACTCGCCCTCCGACCTCGAGGGCGCCACGGATCATTCCGACGAGCGGCTGGAAGGGGTTAGAGTCGATGACGGCTCCTCTCAAGCGACCGACACCGCGCTCGGCTCCAACCACGACGCCTCCTCCGGACACACTCACGCTGGCCAATGGCCCGACACCCGTGACCTCGAGGGCGTCGCCGGCCGATCCGAACGCGTCGAACGGCTGGACCACGTCGCGACCTCGGTCCACGACCCACAGCGTCCCGTCATCACCGAGCGCGAGATCGACCGGGTCGACCAACAGACCGGCGCCGAGCACGCGCTGCACGTCGCCCTCGGATGACATTTGGAGGACGTGGCGTCGGCCGCCATCGAGGACGAACAAGACGCCGTCGGGCGCCGCGGCGACGGCGAGAGGTTGCCCTCGGTTGCCGTCCCGGACCGCGCCGGCCGTCTGCCGCACCGGCCGCGTCGGGTCGACGTCCGGCACGACGACCTCGAGGGCGAGCCGGAACTCGTCGGTGAACTGCAAGACGGTGCCCGCGGCGCGGTCGGCGACAAAGATGGCGAGGCCGTTCGTCGGGTCGACGTCGACGGGGTCGAGGAACGCGCCCTCCCCTGTTCCAACGCCCCCGAGCCGAGCGTCCTCGAAACCGCCTCGAAGGACGACGACCGCTGCGGCTCCGCCGTCCACGACCCACAAGCGCCCGTCCGGCGTGGCGGCGAAGGCAACGGCGTCCTCGAACGTACCGGGTGCCGGCAGGGCGCCGCTGCACCCGACGCCGAGAGCGGCAATGAGCCAAAGCGCCCTCGAGGACGACCTCACGACCGGTCCCGCTGCAACCCTTTCTGGCCGATGTCTCGGCGCATCGTCTTGCCCTCGAACGCGACAGCGTCGGCACCGGCGTAAGCGGCCTCGAGGGCGGCCTCGAGGGTGGCGCCGGTCCCTGTGACGCCCAGCACGCGCCCACCGGACGTGACCACGTTGCCCTCGTCAGACCGCGCGGTCCCGGCGTGGTAGACCGTCGCGTGCTCGGCCGCGTCCCCGAGCCCGCGGATCAGCCGACCCTTCGGGTACGAGCCGGGGTAGCCCTCGGACGCCAGGACGACGCACGCCGCGGCCCCGTCGGAGATCACGACCTCGAGGTCGGCGACGCGGTCGTGGGCGACGGCGTGGAACAGGTCGAGCGGGTCGGACTCGACGAGCGGGAGCAGGACCTGGGCCTCGGGATCACCGAAGCGGCAGTTGAACTCGACCACGGACGGCGCGCCGCTCGCGTCGATCATCAGGCCGACGTACAGGATGCCGCGGTACGGATGGCCCTCCTTCGCCATTCCCTCGAGGACGGGCCGGACCACCTCGGCCTCGACGCGCTCCAAGACGGCCGGCGTCACAACGGGTGCCGGCGCGTAGGCGCCCATGCCGCCGGTGTTCGGACCGGTGTCGCCCTCCCCGATTCGCTTGTGGTCCTGGGCCGCCGGGAGCAACACGTAGTCCGTGCCGTCGGTGACGACGAACAGGCTGGCCTCCTCGCCCTCGAGAAAGGACTCGACCAGGACCGTCGAGCCGGCGGCTCCGAACGCGCCGTCCTCGAGCATATCGGCCAGGGCGTCACGGGCCTGCTCTCGCGTCTCGGCCACTACGACGCCTTTGCCGGCCGCCAGCCCGTCGGCCTTGAGGACGACGGGGAGGTCGTGCCCCTCGACGTAGCTCCGAGCCTCCTCGACGGCGCCCAGCCCGAACGTCCGGCTCCCCGCCGTCGGCACGTTGTGGCGCGACATGACGTCCTTGGCGAACGCCTTAGACCCCTCGAGCTGCGCCGCCGCCTTGGACGGGCCGACAACGGGGATGCCGACCTCGACGAGACGGTCCGCGAGCCCCGCGACGAGAGGAACCTCCGGTCCGACGATCACCAGGTCGGCGCCACGTTCCTGGGCAAGGGCGACGAGCCCCTCGAGGTCGTCCGCTGGGACGGCCGCGTTCTCGGCGGG
>NZ_JBARYR010000480.1:0-1764 GCF_049648075.1 Rubrivirga sp.
GCGCCTCCCCGGACTTCAGCCGGTCGACCGCGGCGTTGACCTCGCTCATGGGGTAGACCTCGACCTTGGGCTTGATGTCGTGGAGGTGCGCGAACGCGAGCATCTGCTCGATCGTCGCCGGGGCGCCGACCGGCGAGCCGGAGACCGAGCGCTGGCCCATCATCAGTGGGAAAACGCCCAGGTCGAGGGGCTCGAGCGTGGCGCCGACGAAGTGGAGCCGGCCCTTCGGCTTGAGGGTGCCGACGTACGCGTCCCAGTCCAGCTTGACGTTGACCGTCGAGATCACGTAGTCGAACGAGCCTGCGGCGGCGGCCATCGCCTCGGGGTCGCGCGAGTTCAGCACGTGGTGCGCGCCGAGTTCGAGGGCCTCCTCCCGCTTCGACGCGCTCGACGTGAACGCCGTGACCCTGCACCCCCAGGCGTTGAGGAACTGGAGCGCGAGGTGCCCGAGCCCGCCGATGCCGATCACGGCCACGGAGTCCGTCGGCTTGACGTCGAACTGGACGAGCGGGTTAAAGACGGTGATGCCTCCGCACAGGAGGGGCCCGGCGGCCTCCAGGTCCATCCCGTCGGGGATCGCGACGACGCTGGCCGCGTCGGCCCGCACCGTCTCCGCAAAGCCACCGTGGCGGCCGACGATCGTGCCCTGGGCCGTTGCGCAGAGGTTTTGGTCGCCCGTCTTACAGGAGGCGCATTGGCCGCAGTAGCCCGCGTGCCAGCCCAATCCGACGACGGTCCCCATGTCCAGCCCCTCGACGTCGCGGCCGGTCGCGGCGACGCGGCCGATGATCTCGTGGCCCGCCACGAGCGGGTACTGGGTCATCCCCCACTCGTTCTCGATCATGCTCAGGTCGCTGTGGCAGATGCCGCAGGAGAGGACGTCGATCTCGACCTCAGTGGGGCCGAGGGCGCCGGCCTCGTAGGTAAACGGCGCCAGCGGACTGCCGGGTTCGTGGACGGCGTAGGCTGAGATGGTCTGGGAGTCGGTCATGGGGTTCGTAAGGATGTCGGCGAGTCGCCGGGAGAAAGCGGGGTCGATGGATAGGACGGTCGAAGCGGACCGGGGGCCGTCACGGGCTTCCGTCGGAGCGGTCGCCGAGCTCGCGCTCCAGCGCGGCGCGGATGCGCCGCAAGAGGCCGTCGAGCTGGCCGTACTTGTAGAGCACGTCGTCCTCGATCCAGACCTTCTGCACGAGCGCGTTGCGCAACGCCCGGCTCTGGAGGAGGGGTCGGTGGTCGGTGGGCGTCGGCGGGGCAGGAAGCGTCGCGCCCTGGTACGGGTCGCCGCTGCCGGGGACCGTCTCGGCCTGGTTCGAGACCTGGGCGAGCTCGGTCTCGGACCTAAGCAGCGGCACCCATACGTCCTGGTAGTGGGCCAGCTCCTGCTCGCCCTGTGCCCGGACCGCCGCGAGCTCGGTGTGCCACGTCCCGAGCAAGCGCCGAAGTGAGTCGGTCTGAACGAGGTCGAGTTGGCCGTCCTGGACGGCCGCGTCGAGGACGGCCGACTCCAGGGTGGTGTAACTGCCCCACCACGAGATGTCGGTGAGGAGCTGGTCGGCGGAGTCGGCGGCGACCTCCGAGGCAGGGTCGGCCGAGACCGCCAGGAGCGTGGTCGCGGTCTCCTTGAGGGCGCCGTGGAAGGCGACGATCCGCGCGAGGCGCGCCTCGTTGGCGTCGGCCTCGGCGAGGAGCGCCGTGAGGAGACGGTACTCCTCCTGGGCCTGTTGCCGGTCGCCCCACCACGCATTGAGCGCCAGCGCGATG
>NZ_JBARYR010000481.1:0-2210 GCF_049648075.1 Rubrivirga sp.
CGGCCGTGCATGGCGGTTCGGGGTTCAGGGTTCTCGGTTCGCGCGTTCGATGCGCCCCGGCAAACTGAAACATCGCACCACGCGCCGACCTCGAGGACGCACCGCTCTCGACCCATCAGAACATGAACCTCGAACCCACGAATTCCAAGGCGTCTCCACCGCACCGAGCGACCTCGAGGACGAGTCCGTCGTTACTGTCCCGCATCCCCCCCGCCCTGCCGTGGACCGCGCCGAGCCCAAGAACAACTTCATCCGTGAGATCGTCGCCGCCGACCTCGAGGCCGAGCGCTACCGTGCCGTCGTGACGCGGTTTCCGCCCGAGCCCAACGGCTACCCCCACATCGGCCACGCGCAGTCGATCTGCCTCAACTTCGGGCTGGCGCAAGACTTCGGCGGCGCGACCAACCTGCGCTACGACGACACGAACCCCGAGGCCGAGAGCCAGGAGTTCGCCGACGCTCTCTTGGACGCCGTCCACTGGCTCGGCTTCGACCCGGCCGAGGTCCGCTACGCGAGCGACTACTTCGAGCAGTTCTACGCCTGGGCGCAGGAGCTCGTCACCAAGGGCCTGGCCTACGTCGACAGCCAGAGCGAGGACGACATCCGCGCCGGCCGGGGCACCGTCCTCGAGGCCGGCACGCCGTCTCCGTACCGGGATCGCCCGGCCCAAGAGAGCCTGCGCATTTTGGAGGAGATGAAGAACGGCGAGCACGCCGACGGGACGCACGTGCTGCGCGCCAAGATCGATGGGGAGCACGGGCCGATGGCGGACCCCAACATGAAACTCCGCGACCCGCTCATGTACCGGATCCGCCGCGACGCCCACCACTACCGCCGCGGGACCGAGTGGGCCATCTACCCGCTCTACGACTGGGCGCACGGCCAGGGCGATGCCATCGAGGGCGTGACGCACTCGATCTGCACCCTCGAGTTCGACGTCAACCGGCCGCTCTACGACTGGTACCTCGACGCGCTCGGCATCACGGAGCCGCCCCCGGCCCCGACCGGGGCCAAGTCGAGGCCGCACCAGTACGAGTTCGCGCGGTTCAACCTCGACTACACGGTGATGAGCAAGCGGAAGCTCCGCCAGCTCGTCGAGGGCGGCCACGTCTCTGGCTGGGACGACCCGCGGATGCCGACCATCGCGGGGCTCCGACGTCGAGGTGTCCGGCCCCAAGCGCTCCGGCGCTTCTTCGCCGATCTCGGCGTCACCAAGACGAACGGGTCCGTCGAGATCCAGCAGCTCGACTACGCCCTGCGCGACGACCTCAACGGGACGGCCCGCCGCGTGCTCGCCGTCACCGACCCGATCCGCCTGGACGTCGAGGGCCTCGTGCCGTCCATCCTCGACGCGCCGTACTGGCCCCACGACGTGACCCCGCCCGCCGACGCGCCGACCTCGAGGCCGCTCCCGATCAGCGGGTCGCTCTACGTCGAGCGCGACGACTATTCGGACGACCCGCCGAAGCGCTGGAAGCGGCTCGCACCCGGCGCCGTCGTGCGGCTCCGTCACGGGCCGATCATCGAGGTCGAAGGCGCCAGCGTCCTCGAGGGCGAGACCGTCGTCCGTGCCCGCGTGGCACCGGACGCGTCGCCGAAGGGCGTCGTCCACTGGGTCGACGCCGCGACCGGACTTCCGGCCTCGTTCCGGCTCTACGACCGCCTGTTCAGTGTCCCCGACCCGGGCGCGCGGGAAAACTTTCTCGAGGTCCTGAACCCGGACTCGCTCTTCGAGGCGACCGGCTACGTCGAGGCCAGCGTCGCGGACGACGCGGCTGACACGCGCTACCAGTTCGAGCGGACCGGCTACTTCTGGCGCGACCCCGAGGACTCGCTCCCCGGAGCCCCCGTCTTCAATCGGATCGTCGCCCTGCGCGACAGCTGGTCCAAGCCGGCCGAGACGGACGCGCCCTCGAGGGCGAACGACCCGACGCCGAAGGACACGACCTCGAGGTCGGATGAGCCACACGATCCGTCCTCGAGTCTAAGCGACGACCAGCGCGTGGCCTACGATCGGCTCCTCGAGGACGGCGTCGGCCAGGAGGAAGCCGCCGTGCTCGCAGCCGACGACGACTTGCGCGCGCTCGCCCGGTCCGTCCTCGAGGCCGGAGCCGACGCGAAGGCCGCCGGCATCCTGGTCGTCCACGACGTGCGACGAGCGCTCGACGGAGAGAACCTCTCGGCCTCGAAGGCGGAGGCCACGGCATTGG
>NZ_JBARYR010000482.1:0-1897 GCF_049648075.1 Rubrivirga sp.
CGCGCCGAGGCGCTCGTGGGCAGCCGCTGGCAGATCGGGCTGAGCGGCCGGTGGAGCGACCACTCGCTCCGGCAGCGCTACGACGCCCTCGACGGCGCGGCAGCCGGCCTCGAGGGGACCGAGCCGACAGCAGAGGCCGAGGCGCGGCTCGTCTCCGCTCTCGACGCCTTCGGCGAGACGACGAACGGCAACGACCTCGACAACCTGACTTTGGGCCTCGACGCGACCGTCGCCATCGCACGCGGCCAGACGCTCGCCTTCGGCCTCGAGGGCGTGTCGGTCGGGACGCGGTTCCACCTGCTGTCAGCGGGGTTCGGAGAGACCGCCTTCCGCGACCTCGACGCCGCGCACCGCCAAACGCGCGTGGCCGCGGTCGTAGACGGACGGCACGAGATCGGTCGGCGGTGGACGCTCGAGCCGGGCCTGCGCTTGACGACCCTGACCTCGTCCGGGGACGTGCTGGCCGAGCCGCGGCTGGCCCTCCGCTACGACGCCGCACCTGGCGACCGCGTCCTGGGCATCCCGATGTCGGGCGTCGCGGGCCGGTTGGCCGCCGGCGTGTACCGCCAGTTCGCGACGCGCGTCGAGCTCGCGACATTCGGCCCCAGCACCCTCGTCCCCGACGTGCCGGTCTGGCTGCCGATCGACTCGAGCATCGACGCCCCTTCGTCGCTCCACGTCGCCGGCGAGATCCTGTGGCGGCCGTCGGAGCGGTGGTCGACGCGCATCGAGGGCTACGCCAAGACGACGCCCCAGACGTACGACCTCGACTACTCGGCCCTGCTCGCCCGGATTCCGGGCGCTCTCACGAACCAGTCGGATTTCCTGATCGAGCAGCACGGGCGGTCGGCCGGAATCGGCATCCGCGTCGAGCGGCAGTCGCCCCGGTGGGCCTCGAGCGTTGGCCTGATGGTGGCTCGCGCCGAGCAGCAGAGCGACCAACGTTTTCGAGGCGCGTGGGTGTCCTCGCCCTGGGAGGAGCCCGTCCGCGCGACCGCCGACCTCGACGTGCTGGCGTTCGGTCAGCGAGACGGGACCGGCCTGCTCCTGCGAGCCCGAGCACTGGGCGTGTGGGGACGGAGCTGGGCGCTCCGCCGGGCCTACTACGACGTGATCGGAGCGCAGCGCAGCACCCTCGACTCGTTCTCGCTCTCGGCACCTCAGAATGACCAACTCGCGCCCTCGCTGATGCTCGACGTGGGAGCTGCCTACACGGCCCGGCTCGGTACGGGACAGCGCCTCGAGGTCGCGCTCGACGTCACCAACGTCCTGGACCGTCCGAACGTCCTCGACTGGTCGCTCCGCCCCGGCGTGTCCGGCGCCCTCGAGGCCGTCACGCGCACGCTGCCCGGTATCCAGCCCGCGCTCCGCGTCCGCGTGTCGATCTAGCGGCCGATCGCCTTCCAGTAGATCACTTTGCCGTCGAACACGTCCCAGCGCGAGCTATCGGTCTCACCCCGAAGGTAGGATGCCGCCATCGCGGCGACGCCCTCGAGGTCGCCGGCTTGGAACAGACCTGTCTTTTCGGTGACGGACAGCATCGAGGACGAGTCTTCGAGGACGACACAAGCCCGGCGCAACAACGCAGCTACCAAGCCACAGGCCCCTTGCCCGAGCCGCAGGTCACCTACCCGAACAGGCCAAATACGTAGGCGAGGGCTGGGAAGGCGAACAGGATCATCAGCCCGATGAACAGCCACACCATCGGCGTCACACCGGCCTTGGCGATGGGGAACTCGTAGGCGCAGTACGGGCAGACCTCGGCCCCCTGATCGACGGCGAAGCCGCACGACGGGCACTCGCGCTCGCCGGGTCCCGGCTCGGTCACAGCGTCGGGAGCGCCACGAACTCCGGCTCGGCCTCGAGGTCGCGCGCCGCCGGCCGGTCGATCCAGCCG
>NZ_JBARYR010000483.1:0-2895 GCF_049648075.1 Rubrivirga sp.
GTCTCCCTCCGACGCTCAAGATCTTGGTCGTCTCGAGGGCCTCGGCCGGGGTCAACGGTGGCAGGATCGTCGGCAGGCGGCGGGCCAGCATCGTCTTGCCAGACCCGGGCGGGCCGACCATCAGCGCGTTGTGACCGCCAGCGGCGGCGACCTCGAGGGCGCGCTTGACCAAGGCTTGGCCTCTCACGTCCGCGAAGTCCGGCCCGCCCTCGAGCACGGGCTCCGTCTCCAGCGTCCGCGGAGGCTCCGAGACACCGCGGGCTCCCTGTCCGATAAAGTCGAACGCTTCCTTCAACGTCGCCATCGCGTAGACCTCGAGGCCGTCGACGACCGCGGCTTCGGCGGCGTTCTCGGGGGGGACGATCATCGCTCGTCGGCCCTCCGCACGAGCGCCGGCCGCCATCGGCAACACGCCTCGCACGGGTCGGACGGCGCCGTCGAGGCCGAGCTCGCCCACGATCACGACCTCATCGAGGACGTCTTGCGTGATCGCGTCGGTCGTAGCGGCCAGCAGTCCGAGGGCGATCGGCAAATCGTACGCCGAGCCCTCTTTGCGGACGTCGGCCGGAGCCATGTTGACCGTGACAGCACCGCGCGGGACGGGCAACCCGCTCGTCTTGAGCGCGGCCCACACGCGGTCCCGACTCTCGCGCACCGCACCGTCCGGCAGGCCGACCACGGTCCACCGCGGGATGTTCTGCTCGATGTGGGTCTCGATCTCGATAGGCAGCGCGTCGACGCCCAGGACGGCGCTGCTCCAAACTCGCGATAGCATGTGACGGTGGCGGTGTCTGAGCTAGACTCGCCATCGCGATCCGCCTAACCCTCGGCGACGCGTTGCGCCAACCGGTACGCGATAAAGCCGGTCACGCCGAACGTTATGGCGTACACGGTCGAGTCCGTGTTCTCGAGTCCTACGACGGCCTCGAAGACGAACGCCATGATGCCAGCCGCCAGGCCTCCGCCGATGGCGAACACGACGGTATAAAGGACGAACAGTCCAACCGCGCGGCCGGCGGTCACGGGTCGGGGGGCAGGCTGGATCTCGGACATGGTTGCTGTGAGGTGTCCGGTTGAGACGGCGCCCACCGTGACGGGTTCGTCCTCGAGGACGACTACAGGATGTCGAGGTCGGCGATCAGGTTGTTGACCGGCCGGCCGGCTCGGCTCGCACCCGACGTGTCGGATCCGTTCTCGAGACGGAGGACGCCACGCGGGCACACCGTCGCGCAGATGCCGCAGCCGACACACGACGCGCGGACGATGTTCTGGCCTCTCTGCGCGTAGTGGCGCACGTCGATGCCCATCTCGCAGTACGCCGAGCACTGGCCGCACGAGATGCACTGCCCGCCGTTCGTCGTGATGCGGAAGCGCGAGAAGAACCGCTGCTGAAGCCCGAGGATCGCGGCCATCGGACACCCGAACCGGCACCAAACACGGCTCCCGAAGATCGGGTAGAACCCGACGCCGATCACGCCCGCGAAAACGGCCCCGATCAGGAGCCCGTAGAGCCACCCGAACGTGTTCGCCGTCAGGTCGAGCCAGCGGACCTCGAGGACGGCGGCGACGCCCATCACGATCGTCCCGACGACGATGGCCGCCAACACGCCGTGGACCATCCACCGCTCGACCTTCCACGCAGTTAGCGATTTGTCCGAGAGATGGCGGTACGGGTCGCCGGCCGTCTCTGCGAGCCCGCCGCAGCCGCAGACCCACGAGCAGTACCAGCGCTTGCCGTAGAGGTACGTCAAGACCGGCGTCACGAGAAAAGCCGCCGCTGTCCCCCAGATCAGCATCGCGATCCCGAGCGTTCCTTCGGCCCGCAGCTCCGCGATCTTCCACGGGAAGAACAGGTCGAAGTCGAGCGGCCAGATGATGTTGAGGTACAACTCGGGCTGCTGAAGCCGGACCAGAATCGCCGGCAACGCGAACGCGATGGCCGTCTGGAAAAACACCACACTCAGCGTGCGGATGACGTGGTACCGGCTGTGCCGGTACCGAACGATCGCGCGAACGCCCATCACCGCGATCGCCAAGGTGTAAAGCGTCGTGTAAAGCCACCACTGCCCGCCGTTTTCGAGCGTCGCTGGCGTGCCGCGGATCAGTTCGCTCAGCGGGTTCGCGAGGGGAATCAGGCCGGCCAGCCCTTGGGGCCAGAAGTAGAGCAAGACGTAGAAGCCCGTCGCGATCAGCCCCATCGTCCACCCGATGGCGCCGCGGCTCTCGTTCGACGAGAACATCGTGCCCTCCGTTCGGACGCCCGGCTCGTGCCCCAACCCTCCGAGCCCGTAGATCACCCCGCCACCCGCGAGCCCGACCAAGGCGACGAGGCCGAACACGACCGGATTCGCGGCGCCCAGCCCGCTGACGAACGCGACCAACAGCGCCAGCACCCCGATCGCAACCAGCGCCAAACCGACGCGCTGCACGGCCGTCGCCCGGAAGGCGGGGTTCGAGAACAGCGCGAGATCGGCGTCGGCTTCGGCGTTGTAGAGAGGGATGTCTGACATGAGAAGTCGGGATCGGCCTCGAGGCCGGAACGGCTAACGGGCGACGGCGGGCGTGAACTCGGGGTCGAAGCGGGCGGCCTCGAGGTCGGCGACCGCGTCCTCGAGGGACCATTTTTGGGCGATCCACCGCGAGCAGGTTTCTTGGCGGAGCCGGACGCCCAGGCCGTTGACGCCGAGCACCGCGGCGCCGTCGTGGCGGATGCGGACCGAGCGCCTACCGTCGGACCACTCCCAGTCCTGGCCGGGCGCCGCGATCTGGCCGTAGGTCTGCCACTCGAGGTCGAAAAACTTGGCCGAGTTAAAGAAGACGTCGGGCGCGTAGGCTCGGGGGCGCCCTGCCATCCCGAGACCGGCGACGGCGCCCTGCAAGCGCGCGGTGTACCAG
>NZ_JBARYR010000484.1:0-2874 GCF_049648075.1 Rubrivirga sp.
GGCGAGACTGCGGCGCCGGTCTGGGACCGCGAAGGTCCCCGCCCTCGACGCCGGGACCGAGGTCGCGCGCCAGGCCGGCTACGAGGTCATGGACTTTGGCGAGCCGCCGTCGCTCATCCGGCGCTACTTCACGACGCTGCGCCACGCCGTCGGGCTGGTGTACGGGAGCGCGATCGCGGTGGCCCGAGACCGGGACCAGTTCTCGTTCGTCAAGGGCTTCCCGCTGTTCGCCATCAAGGTCGCGGCGTTCTTCCTGACGCCGTTCGTCAAGCGCGACCTCCGGCGCCTGCGGCTCGAGGAGCAGCTCCGGCGACGGCTCGAGATCTTGGGGCCGACCTACATCAAGCTCGGCCAGGTGCTGGCCTTGCGCGAGGATCTGCTGCCGCCGTTCATCACGGAGGAGCTCAAGAACCTGCTCGACCGGCTCCCCGTGATGCCGTTCCCCGAGTACCTCGACCGCGTCAACAAGGGGCTAGGACGACCGTGGCAAGAGGCGTTCGAGCACATCGACCCGAAGCCACTGGGAAGTGCGTCGATCGGTCAGATCCACCCTGCGACGCTGTTGACGGGCGAGGACGTGATCCTCAAAGTCGTCAAGCCGCACATCTACGTCATCCTCAAACGGGACGCGCGGCTGCTGGGCTTCTTCGGCAGCTTTCTACAGATCTTTTTCTCGCGCTACCAGCCCAAGAAGGTGCTGGACGAGTTCGCCGAGTACACCCTTCGCGAGGTCGATCTCAGGCGAGAGGCGGAGAACGCGGAGCAGCTGGCGCTCAACTTCGCGGACGTCCCCAACATCCGCTTCCCGACGATCTACCGCGACTACTCCTCGAGGCTGGTCTTGACGATGGAGCGGTTCCGGGGCATCCGGCCGGACACGCCGGAGAGCGGCGAGCTACCGTTCGAGGCGCGCGAGAAGCTGGTCGACTTGGGCGCGATGAGCATCATCCGAATGCTCTACGCCGACGGCTTTTTCCATGCCGACCTCCACCCCGGCAACCTGTTCATCCTGGACACGGACCCCGACCCGGAGACCGGCATCGTCGACCCCAAGCTCGGGTTCATCGACCTGGGCATGGTCGGCTACTTCGATGGCGATCTGCGTCGGACGCTGCTCTACTACTACTTCTCCCTCGTCACCGGCGACGCCGAGAACGCGGCCCGGCACCTGGCGTCGGTGTCGCAACCGGGCAAGAAGGCGGACCCTCGGGGCTTCCAGCGTGCCGTTGCGGAGTTGTGCCGGCGGTTCTACCGAGCGCAGAAGTACGGCGAGGTCAACGTCGGGCAGCTCATCCTGGAATCGGTCGGGCTGGCGGGCCAGTACCGGATGTACTTCCCGGTCGAGATGGTGCTGATGACGAAGGCCCTCGTCACCTTCGAGGGCGTCGGCGAGACGCTGATGCCGGGGTTCGACGTGGCCGAGGTGAGCAAGAAGCACGTCAACAAGCTGTTCCGCAACCAGTTCAATCCTGGGGCACTCTTGAAGGAGAGCTTCCGCAGCGCGCCGGAGCTGGTGGACTTGATCGTCAAGAGCCCGACGATCATCGCGGAGGGCATCCGGTTCTTGGAGAGTCAGATCCGCAACCAGCAGCCGTCGCCCCTCGCGGGGATCCGCACGGCGCTGTTGTCGGGCGCGTCGCTCGTGTCGGGTGCCGTCGCGGCCTCGACGGGCGGCCCGTGGTACCTGTGGGGGCCGCTGTTTGGGATGGCGGCGCTGTTCGCGATGAAGCGGTCGTAGCGTCTTCGAGGACGCGCGCTCGACCTCGAGGACGAATCAGTCCAGGTGGTCGAGCGGACTCCGCACGCCCAGCCCGTTCAGGCCGGCGACGTGGGTGTAGATCTGGGTCGTGGCGAGCCGGGCGTGTCCGAGGAGCTCCTGAACCGTTCGGATATCGACGCCGTCCTGCAGCATGTGGGTCGCGAACGAGTGGCGGAGCGTGTGGCAACCGGCCCGCTTCTCGATCCCTGCGGCCTTCGCGGCCCGGGCGACGGCCTTCTGAACCGTCGAGGCCGAGAGGTGATGGCGGTGGGTCGTCCCCGTCCTCGGGTCCTCGCTCCGCCGAGTGCTCGGGAACACGAACTGCCACCGTAACTGGCGAGCCGCCCCGGGATGCTTCCGGGCGTAGGCTCCCGGCAGTACGGCAGCGCCGTGGCCGTCCTCGAGGTCGCGAGCGTGGACACGACGGGCGCGATCGATCTGAGAGCGGAGCGGGTCAGCGAGCAGATCTGGTAGAATGGTGGGGCGGTCTTTCTGGCCCTTCCCACGCCGTACGGTGATCTGACGAGTGTCAAAGTCAAGGTCCTTCACACGCAGTCGGAGCGCTCCGCTGAGCCGGAGGCCGGCTCCGTACAGCAGACGAGCGATGAGGCCTGCGGTGCCCGTCGTGTGCTCGAGCAAGACGGAGACCTCGCGCCGGGAGAGCACCGTGGGGAGCCGAGCGGGCTTCTTGACACGGACTACGCCCTCGAGGTCGCCGAGAGGCCGGTCGAGGACGACGCCGTAGAGGAACAGCAGGGCCGAGAGCGCTTGCGTTTGGGTGCTCGCCGCGACGTCTCGCTCGTTGGCGAGGTAGCTCAGGAAGGCGGTGACATCGGCCTCGTCGAGATCGGAGGGGTGGCGCCATTCTCCGTGGCTCCGCGCGGCGTGTCGAGCAAACCGCTGGATCCACCCGAGGTAGGCCTGCTCTGTCGCGTAGCTCAGATGACGGAGGCGGGCGGCCTCGCGGGCACTGTCGATGAGAGCGGACATAGTTGGTTATGGCGTTGACGCCCTATGTACGGATTCTACCACTTATGCAGAATGCCGTCGCGTATAATGACGGATCCGACCACTTATGCCGACCTCGAGGTCGGCTGAACTACTGGTTCTACCGC
>NZ_JBARYR010000485.1:0-9767 GCF_049648075.1 Rubrivirga sp.
TCAAGGCGACCTCGAGGAACTACCCCGTCTTCGCGTTCGCCTACTGCGAGATCGAGCGGCTGGTGATCGCGGACAACGTGATCCTGAACGGGGCCAGTGGCGGCATCCAGATCGGGTCGACGCCGCCGCGCGGGTCCGGCGGCGAGGTGGTCATCCAGAACAACTTCATCCTGAACAACTTGCTGGCGCTTCGCACGCGCACGTTCGGCGCGCGGACGGTGGCCTACGACCGGCTGACGGTCCGTCACAACTCGTTCATCCTCAACTTCCCGTACAACCCCGACCCCACGTCCTCGAATGTGTCCGCCGTCGAGTGGCACAACTCGAACAGCTTTGGGGAAATGGTCTTCGAGGGCAACCTGTTCGCGTTCAACCCCGGCGGCGCGTTCCAGTCGGACTGGCAGCAGTCGGACCTGTCCGACCTCACGATCCGCGACAACTTGTTCTTCACCAACGGCGCCCTGTTCGGCGAGGGCGCGCCCGAGGCGGCCGTGGTCGCGGGCAAGTTCGGGACGAACCCGACGTACCGCGTCCTCGATCTGTACGACGTCGAGGACGACCTCGACGGGGAGATGAGCGGCAACGTGACGATGGACCCGCAGCTTCCCGTCGCTTTCTCGGCCCTCCAGGCGGCCAACTCCGGCGACGTCAACGCTCAGGTCTCCGTCGCCAACGACGTCCGGCGGATGTTCGGAATTAACACGGACGGCGGGACGGTCGCGATCGCCAACTTCGCGCCCCAGATGATGTTCAGCCTGCGCGCGCTCCCGCTCCCCCAGAACCCGGAGGCCCAGGCGTACGGCGTCCAGACGGGCGGCACGTGGGGCCTGAACGACTGAGCGGTTCGACCTCGAGGTCTGGCTCACTCCGCGATAAACGTGGCCGCGTCCGAGTACTCGTTGTTGGTGTTCGTGAACCCGTCGCCGGTGCCGCGCGGGTCATCGCGGCGGACGTAGACTGTGTATGGCTGTCCGGCCTCGAGGGCGCGCGCGGAGACGTTGTTCTCTCCGCCCTCCGGGATCACGCCGTAGGTCACCGGCGATTGGATCCCGTTCTCGCCGTCGGTAGCGACCACGGCCCAGACCTGGGCGCCCTCGAGGGCGTCGGTCACGTTGGCACCTCGAAAGACCTGAACGCTTCGGGCGCCCTGCGGCACCCACGAGAAAACCGGCGGGGACCCCGCTTGGACGCGGACCGACGGCTGCTGGCTCTCGTCGAACGGGTTGACGTCGCAGCCGACGAGGAAAAGGAGGCTCAGACAAGCGAGACGTGTCATCGAGACCGGCAGAGGGGGAGCAGGAACGTAGACCCCAAGACGGGACCTGCCATGGTGCAAACGGACCACATGCCCTCGAGGGCGATCCTCATCGCGGAGCGCGCCGGAGGTCGATGCGCAGGACGCCACCGACGCCGGCATGGCTAGCTCCCGAGTTGACGATGCCATTCGCCTCGAGGCCGGCCCAGACGGGTCCGACGACCTGCGCGCCCGCCTGCGCCGTCACGCCCACGCCGACCCGCCGGTAGGAACGGCTTTCGAAGGTGTCTCCCCATGTCAGCGCCGGGCCGACCAAGATCGAGGCCGTAAACGGCCCGGGTCCAGTACGAGGCCCTGCGGCAACCACGAGCGACCGATAGTCCGTCGGCCGGACGTCCACCACCGTGGCGCTCTGCTCTCCAGTCGTTACGAAGGAAAACGCGCCGGAGAAGTCGAACTGGAACGCGCCCGACTCGGCGTACGCCAGCCGCCCTGTCCACCGGCCTCGTGAAGCTTGCAGGGCGATGGTCGACAGGAAGTCCTCAAACGACTCTGTCTCGTCGGCGACGAACACGCCGGGAGCGAACGAGATCCAGACGTCGTCGACCGAGGTCTGTGCCGTCGCTGACGTCGCGATCAGAGCAAGTAGGAGCCAACGCATCGGGGAGGTGGTTTGGGAAGGGAGACCCAACGTATTCCGGTCACGGCCTCGAGGACGTGGTGCAAAAAGACCATCTCCAAGGGTGAGCGGGAACGAATCCGCCTTGTGGATGACGAACCTCGGGCTCGAGGTCGACTCCTACCACAGACCGTCCTCGAGGACGGAGCCCTCTAGCCTCCGAACATCGTTCCGAATTCCCTACCGCATCCGCTTGCGACGGTTGCGGACGTAGTCCTCGAACAGGAACCCGCCCAGTTCATCGAGGCCGGCGTAGTAGGCGCGGCCCTTGTTGACCTCCGTCAGCTGGCGGACGAAGTCCTGGAGGTACGGGTCGCGCGCGATCATGAACGTCGTGATCGTGATCCCCTCGCGGCGGCAGATCGCGCCCTGGTCCAGCACCTTGTTCACGATCTGGCGGTCCAGGCCGTACGCGTTCCGGTACATCCGGCCATTCACGAAGTGACACGACGGCTTGCCGTCGGTGATCATGAAGATCTGCTTGTTCCGGTTCTTCCGCCGCCGCAGGATGTCGCGCGCGCGCTCGAGCCCGGCCCGCGTGTTCGTGTGGTACGGCCCGACCTGGAGGTAGGGCAGGTCCTTCATCTCGACCTCCCACGCCTCGTTCCCGAACGCCACGATGTCGAGGGTGTCCTTCGGGTATCGCGTCGTGATCAGCTCTGCCAAGGCGAGCGCCGTCTTACGTGCCGGCGTGATCCGGTCCTCGCCGTAGAGCACCATCGAGTGGCTCAGGTCGATCATCAAGACCGTCGCGACCGACGTGTGGTGATCGGTCTCGAACACCTGGAAGTCGTCCTGGTGGAGCGACAGGTCGCCGATGCCGCCGCGCTTGAACGCGTTCTGAAGCGTCCCGGTCACATCGAGGTCGTGGACGTCGTCACCGAACGTGTAGGGCCGCGTCTCGGGCTGGCGCTCGCTTCCGGCGCCCGCAAACGGGGTCTTGTGGTTTCCTCGGCCCGCCTTGCGCAGGCTGGTAAAGATCTCTTCGAGGGAGCGCTCGCGGAGTCCGCGCTCAGCCTTGGCCGTGATCGTGATCGTGCCCGTGTCGTCGTCGCGGTCGATGTAGCCCTTGTTCTTGAGCTCCTCGATAAAGTCGCCCAGGCCCATGTCTTCGTCCGTTAGGCCGTACTCCTTATCGATGGCCGTGAGCCAGCGGAGGGCTTCGTCGGCGTCCCCGCCGGTGTGGAGCAGGAGTTGCTGGAACAGGTCCAGGAGAGTCTCAAACGTCGAGCGCGAAGTTCCGTGCCGCTCGGCGTCCCACTCTGAATAGCGGAATCGCATGGGAATCGTATCGTTTAGGGTCGCACCCCGAACGGCCGGTAGCGTTCCGAGCGTGCGCGCGATCGGCCTCACACCTCGAGGCGGCGCCCGATGCCCCCCCTAACGGGACGTGGGACATGTTTCACTCATTGCTGAAACTTTTATCAAGCCCGCACACATAGTGCAATTCCCCTAGGGTATCCTCCGTCTGTGGCGCCCGAACTCTCTCGACGCGCGGAAACGTCGAACCCCACTCCTTGCTCCCCGGCCCAGGGCCTTCGAGCCGACTGACGCCCCATGACGCATCGCATATTCCTCGTCGAAGACCACCCGATCACACGGGAGGGCCTTCGCGCCCTGCTCGCCCCTGAAAAGGACCTCGCTATCGTAGGCGAGGCCGACACTGCGCCCGACGCGCTCTCCCGAATCGGGGAGTGCGAACCGCACCTCGCGCTGGTCGACATCGCCATCGGCGGGTCCGACGGCGTCGAGCTCACGAAACAGCTCCGCGCACTCTACCCGGACCTCAAGATCCTGGCGGTCTCGGCCTACTCCGAGTCGGTCTACGCCGAACGGATCGTGCGGGCCGGCGCGAACGGCTACGTCGCCAAGCAAGAGGCGGCCTCGACGCTTCTGGACGCCGTCCGGGCCGTCCTCGAGGGCCGTCTGCACCTGTCGGAGTCGGTACGGGAGCGGGTCGTCGGGAGCTACCTCTCGTCTAACTCGGCGTCGGAGCCGAGCGTTGCGGACTTGACGGACCGCGAGCTCGAGGTCTTCCGCCACTTCGGCCACGGCCTGACGACGGCCGAGGTCGCCGACGCGATGATGCTCTCGCCGAAGACGGTCGAGACGCACCGCGTCCACATCAAGCAGAAGCTCGGCCTCAAGACGACCAACGAGTTTATCCAGCGCGCGGCGCTGTGGACGGCCCAGAACGAGGTCTAGAGACTCGCCCTCGAGGCCGGCGGCCTGTCAAAACGGAACGTCCTCGAGGCCGGCTTCGACCTCGAGGACGCGGGTCCGCTACGTGACGGATCAGTCGGGGAGGTTGTAGGCGGCCTTGACGGCGGCGTAGTCCCGCATGTCGATCCGGGCGCCGGCCTGGCCGTCGACGAAGAACAACTCGTCGGGGATCACGACCAGGCGGAGGTCGATGTCGGTGTTGCCGGGATCGAGGACGCGCTGGGGTAGGATGAAGTCGAACAGCGGCTCGGGTCGGTCGCCGAAGTCGGTGTACGGAGCTGACGACACGACGTCGAAGTACAGATCCTGGTTGTCGAACGAGTACTCGTAGGACACCGTGTACCCGACGACGGGCACGGTCGAGTCCTCGCCTTGGTCATCGGGGACGATCTCCTCGAAGGCGCGTGTGAGCGGGAGCGCGGACCACGTGGTGTTCCCTTCCGCGCCTAAGACGGGCGAGACCAGTTCGACATCGATGTAGAGCATCACGAGCGCGCCGTCGCCGGCCTGTTCGAGGGCGAAGTCGAGGTTGCCACGGTTGACCCGAGCGTCGACGGCGTCGAAGGTCGCGGTGCGGAGATCGTCTCCGTCCTCGTAGTCGTCGATGTCGAAGGACAGGTCGACGACGGAGACGTCGAGGGCAGTGTCCTCGGTCGTGTCGCAGGCGCTGAGGGAGAGGACGGCGACGGTCACGAGGAGAGTCGTAAAAGAGGAGCGGACGGACATGGGATCGGGGGGAACGTGAGCGACTAGGGAGCCGCCGGGAGCGCGGGCGGGGTAACGGACGGCCCCAACGAAACGCGCCCGCCCATCGCACGAAGCGAAGGCGGGCGCGACGGGATCGGCCTCGAGGTCGGACCTACGAGGTCGCTCGCCGGGCGACGAGGTAGACCGAGGCGACGAACGCGATCTTGGTCAGGTCCCACGGGACGAACCGGAGCCAGCCGTTGACGAAGGCGTCGGCCCAGCCCAGCCCGGCGACCAGGTGGAGCCCGACGACGCCGCTCGCGAAGAGCGTCACGGAGCCAGCAGCGATGGCCAGAATCGTGCGGCCCAGGCCGCGGTCGTTCTTCGTCACGGTGCCCGCGAGCCAGGCCACGACCGGGAACGCGACCAAGTAGCCCATCGAGGCCCCGGCGAGGTGCTCCAGGCCGGTGCCGCCACCCGCGTAGAACGGGAAGAGCAGCCCGAGCGCGAGATAGAGCCCCATCGCGAGCGCCCCGGTGCGGGCGCCTAGGAACAGGCCCGAGCCGTAGACCGCGATCGTCTGCAACGTCAGCGGGATCTCCCACAGGTAGAGGCGGAGCTCGAACTGGGCGAGCGCGGCCGTCAAGAGCGCGGTGCCCGTGATGAGGGCGGCCTGGAGGACGAGCGACGCGTCGCCGGACCGAAGGCGGTCAACGGAGGCGGCGGACGGGGCGGCGAGAGCGACGGACATGGGCGACGGGGCGTGGGTCGGAAAAGATACGCGTCGGCCTCGAGGGAGCTCCCAGGCAACGCGTCAAGACTCGCCCTCGAGAACGAGATAGCGGCCTCGAGGACGATCGGATTCTCGGCCGGGTGAGCATCAAGGTCGCGACCCGGCCCGCAGCCTCGAGGGCGGACACCCCCAGCACCGGATCGCTCGGGCCGACCTCGAGGCCGGTTAGCTTTGCCGGACACGACCACGCCCCGATGCCTACCCACGACCACGTCACCACCGAGACGGACGGCCACGTCCTCCATCTCGTCCTCGACCGGCCCGCCAAAAAGAACGCCCTGACGCAGGCCATGTACGCCGCGCTCGCCGACGCCCTCGAGGACGCCGCGACCGACACGGCCGTGCGGGCCGTCGTGCTGAGCGGCCGCGACGGCGTGTTCACGGGCGGCAACGACCTGGGCGACTTCATGATGGACCCGCCGACCGGCCCGGACAGCCCGGTCTTCCGGTTTCTGGGCACGGCCGTCGGCTTTCCGAAGCCTCTCATCGCGGCCGTCGAAGGGCCGGCGATCGGGATCGGGACGACGATATTGCTGCACTGCGACCTGGCGTACGCGTCTTCGACGGCGCTTTTCAAGATGCCGTTCGTGGATCTCGGGCTGGTCCCCGAGGCGGCGTCGAGCCTGCTCCTCCCCCGCCTGGCGGGTCAGGTTCGCGCGTCGGAGCTGCTGTTGTTCGGCGAGGCGTTCTCGGCCCAGACCGCCCTCGAGGTCGGACTCCTCAACTCGATCGTCGAGGACCCAGTCGCGCACGCGCTCGAGCGGGCGGCCGTCCTGGCCGCGAAGCCGCCGTCCGCCGTGCGGCTGACCAAGGCGCTGCTTCGGAGCGACACCGCCGACGCGGTCGGGGCGACGATGGCGCGTGAGGGCGAGCTATTCGTCGAGCGTCTCGGCTCGCCGGAGGCCGAGGAGGCCTTCACGGCGTTCTTCGAGAAGCGGTCACCGGACTTCTCGCGGTTCGACTGAGGCCCGGCCTCTAGGACGGACAGGCCAGACGGCGCCCTCGGTGCGCCCGTGTCCGGTCCGTTCGTCGTAGTCGCGGTGTGCGACCTCGATGTCTCGTTGCGCGACCTGCAGGCGGTGGCGGAGTTCGGCCTCGAGGAGAGCGCAAGTCCCACGACGGAGCCCGTCGAGGCGCCGGTACAAGGCTTGAGCCTCATCCTCCGCGATCTCGCGGTGCGTCGTCTCATGTCGCGCCAGGGCTCGGTAGAACTGGCCCCAGTCGTCCACCAACGCCGGGTCCGTACCGGAGGACGGCGACCACTCCGGCAGCGTCACGGCCACGTCGAGGTCGAGCCGGACGTCGTGGACCACGCAGCCGTCTTCGAGGTCGGTGTACCGGTAGGTCAGGTCCATCGAGGTCTCGGTCAAGCCGAAGAACGACTCGTTGTCGGAGCGCGGACCGCGCTGCCGGAGCGACGCGAGGACCTCGAGGGCCGTGGTCCCGGATACGGGATACGATTTGGCCTCGTACCCGATCTGCAATCCGTCGTCCGCCTTCGGGGGCACGAGGTCGACTTTGGGCGTCGCCTCCGTCTTGGCGCGCGCGACGTCCGGCGGCACGCCCTCAAGGGCGGCTCTGGAGGCAGCTGTCAGCGCCCAGTATGACGCGCCAGACAAGACTACCAGCACAGAAACGAGGACGACGAGACGCACAAGACACAGAGGAGCTGCCGGTGGGTATCGGCAGGCGGGGCCGTGTCTGAACGGCCTCAGCTGCAACTACAGCCGCGGCAGGTCGTGGACCGTCCGGTCGGTTTCGACGTTGCCGGTGTGCTTGATCGCGGCCGGCTCGAACAGCACGACGTGCGCCGTCGGCTCCGCGACCGGCCGGTGCTCGACGCCTCGCGGGACGACCACGATCTCACCGGCCTCGAGGACGATGGGGTCCTGGTTTCGGAACTCGAGCCGCAGGCGCCCGCTGACGACCCAGAACAGCTCGTCCTCGTTCTCGTGATCGTGCCAGACGAACGCGCCCTCGAGCTTGGCGAGCTTGACCTGCTGCGCGTTGAGGTCGGCCACGACGTGGGGCGTCCAGGTGGCGTCGAACTGAGCGAACGCGTCCTCGAGGGTGATCTTTTTCACGGAGGGATAGGAGATGCGGGACGGAGGGATGGCAGGATGCGATCTCGAGGTCGGGCCGCGCCCTCGAGGCTGTACCCACAGGCGCAGTCGTCGTAGAGACGCCACGGCGTGGCGTCTGCGTCTGACCTCGAGGCCGCGGGCGATGAACCCCAACCCCCGGACCCTCAGCCGCGACCGCTGCCGGCTCTGGGTCGTAGGCCAGGATCGGGCCGAGCCAGCGCTCGGCGTCCTCGATGGACATCCCCTTCCGCGCCGCGTAGTCCTCGACCTGATCCCGCGCGATCACACCCACGTTGAAGTAGGCCGCGTCTGGGTGCGCGAGATACAGGCCGCACACCGTCGAGGGCGGCGTCATGGCGAGGTGGTCCGTCAGCCCGGCGCCGGTATGGCGCTCGGCCTCGAGGACGTCGAAAAGCGTGACCTTTTCGGTGTGGTCCGGCTGGGCCGGGTAGCCCGGCGCGGGGCGGATGCCGCGGTAACGCTCGCGGACCAAGTCCTCGGCCTCGAGCGCCTCGGCGGGCGCGTAGCCCCAGTGCTCTCGGCGGACCTCGGCATGGAGTTTTTCGGCGTAGGCCTCCGCCAGTCGGTCCGCGAGCGACTGGATCAGGATGGCGCGGTAGTCGTCGCCGTCGTCGCGGGCCTGGGCTGCCAACGCCTCGGCGCCGTGAACCGTGACCACGAACGCGCCGACGTGGTCGCCGACAGGGGCGACGATGTCCGAGAGCGCACGGTTTGGCTTGCCCGGCGTCTTTTGTGTTTGCTGCCGCAAGGTGTGCAGCGTCACGGTTTTGCTGTCGACCTCAAGGTCGATGTCGTCGCCCGACCTCGAGGCCGGGAACAGGCCCCAGACGCCGCGCGGCTCGAGCAGGCCGCCCTCGACGATCTCGTCCAGCATCGCGTTCGCTTCGTCGAACAGCTTCCGGGCGGTCTCGCCCTTGGCCTCGTCCTCGAGGATTTGAGGGTAGGAGCCGCGGAGCTCCCACGCCTGGAAGAACGGTCCCCAGTCGATCCAGTCGCGGAGTTCGGCGACCGTCACGCGGTCGGCGTGGATGCCCAACGTGTTCGGGACCGGCCGGTCGTCAAACTCGAGGTCTTGGCCGTTGGCGCGCGCGTCCTCGAGGGCGAGCATCTTTTGGGACCGCTGGCGGGCGGCGTAGCGCTCGCGGACGGCGGCGTACTCGTCGGCCACCTCTCGGGTGAACGCGTCGCGGCCCTCCCCCACCAGCGCCGAGACGGCCGGGACGGACTTGGACGCGTCGAGGACGTGGACCGCCGGGCCGCTGTAGTGCGGCGCCACCTTGACGGCCGTGTGCAGCTTCGAGGTCGTGGCCCCGCCGATCAAGAGCGGCAGCTTCAACCCGGCCCGCTCCATCTCCTTGGCGACGGCCACCATCTCGTCGAGCGACGGCGTGATGAGCCCGCTCAAGCCGATGGCGTCGACGTCGTGCTCGCGCGCGGCCTCCAAGATGCGCTGCGACGGGACCATCACGCCCAGGTCGATCACGTCGTACCCGTTGCAGCCCAGGACCACGCCGACGATGTTCTTGCCGATGTCGTGGACGTCGCCCTTGACGGTCGCCATCAAGACTTTTGTGCGGGCCTGGACCTCGCCGCCCGCCGCCTGCTCGGCCTCGATGAACGGCGTGAGCACGGCGACGGCCCGCTTCATCACGCGTGCCGACTTGACGACCTGTGGGAGAAACATCTTGCCGGCCCCGAACAGGTCGCCGACGCGGTTCATACCGGCCATCAGCGGGCCTTCGATGACCTCGAGCGGACGCGGGTACCGCTGGCGCGCCTCCTCGGTGTCGGCCTCGATGTGCTCGGTGATGCCTTTGACGAGGGCGTAGCTCAGCCGTTCTTCCACGGACGTCTCGCGCCACGCCGCGGCCTTGGCCACCTGCGCCTCATCCGGCACCCGGTACGAGTCGGCCAGGTTGACCAGTCGCTCCGTCGCGTCGTCGCGGCGGTCGAAGAGCACGTCCTCGACGGCCGTCTTGAGCTCGTCCTCGAGGTCGTCGTAAACCGCGAGTTGGCCGGCGTTGA
>NZ_JBARYR010000486.1:0-6404 GCF_049648075.1 Rubrivirga sp.
GCGCTCTCCGGCACGACGAGCGGGCTCGCCTCGCGCACGACGGACGGGAACGCGCCCGCATCGGCGAGTCCGTAGAGCGGGCCGAGCGCGTCGTGATCGAGGAAGCCGGTGAACACAACCGACGACGGTGTGATCGCACGCTGGGCCGTCGCGATGTAGTCGTCGAAGCGACCCTCGACCTCGAGGGCGTCGAGGAACGCCTGCCCGGCGAACAACGGCTCGGCATCCAAGCCACCCGCGCCCTCGAGGGCGCCGCCGAGACGGACGAGTTGTTTGACCACGTCGCCGCGGCCCTCGGACAGCGCCCAGACCAAGGCCTCGAGGCCTTCGCGCAGCCCGCCCGTTCCCGCGATGATGGCCTGCGCTTCGGGGTATTCGTCCGCGACCAACGCGAGCGCCAGGACGAGATCGGCGGGACCCTTCGCCGCGATCAACCGCCCCACGTAGACGACGGTCTTGGCCGGCCACGCCACGCCGCGCAGCTTGTCCTCGAGGTCGGCGTCAGGCGCGGAGCGCGGGTAGTCGGCTTGGAGGGTGGACAAGAGATCGGCGTCGCTCGCATCGTCCTCGAGGGCGGACAGACGAGCGTGCAGGTTCGAGGTCGCGTCGGCGGGTCGGCCCCGGTCGGCGCCGTCCACGACGCCGGCGATGACCTCGACGGTCACGGCTCGGTCCTCGCGCTCGACCAGCTCGAAGATGGACGTGTCGGTCCCGACCGGCATCCGACCCATCTTGGCCTGGAAGCCGGGCACGGCCGCACCGAAGACGTCCTCGATGCGGCCCTCCATCTCGCCGTTGAGCGCGAACACGCGGGCGGCGCCCTCGAGGGCGGCCTCGGCCAGCCGACGCGAGCGCTCCTCCTTTTTGACGACGTACTCGATGGCGCTCCCGTGCGGCAGGACGCCGTACGGCGCTCCGCCCCGTTCGCGTGCTCGGTGCGCCGCGACGGCCATCAAGACGGTGTGGTTCACGATCCATGCCGCGACCCCAGCCTCACGCGCGACGGCCTCCAAGACGCGGGCGTTCGCCTCGACGTAGCCCTCGACCGCGTCGTCCTCGAGGTCGGGGATGTAAACGACGTAGTCGCTCGGCGTACTCGGTCGGACGTAGGTGGGCAGCACCTCGAGGTCGGGGCGGTGGACGGTGACGGTGCCGGGGTAGTCCGTGTCGCGCTCGAACAGGGTCTCAGCCTCGCCCTCGAGGTCGTAGGCGACGGCCTTGGAGACGAAATCATACCGCTCCGGCGAGCTCTCTTGGCACACGGCGTGGACCGTGTGGCCACCAGCCGCGAGCGCCCGCAGGATGGCGCGCGTCCACAAGTTGGAGCCCGCACCGGCCAAGCCGTAGCCGTGAACGACGCCGAGGGGAGTGGAGAGATCGGCCATGAAGGGATTGGGACTGGGGGACCGGCGGGGAGGCTCACCGCGTACCAGCCGGACCCGCCGGGGGTTCGTCCCGGCTCCCCTCTTCCCTGCCCCTCTTTCCTCATGGACGCCATGATCCTCGCGGCCGGCCTCGGCACACGCCTCCGCCCGCTCACCCTCGAAACGCCGAAAGCGCTCGTCGAGGTCGACGGCGTCCCGATGCTCGAGCGCGTCGCGCGTCGCCTCTTGGACGCCGGCGCCGACCGCATCCTCGTCAACGTGTCGTACCTCGCGGATCAGGTCGAGGCCTACGTCGAGGACGCAAAGTGGACGACGCCGGGAGGGCGTTTGGTTGAGGTCGTGGTCAGCGACGAGCCCGACGGCCCACTCGAGACCGGCGGCGGCATCAAGAAGGCCCTCGACTTTTTCCGCCGCGACGCTCCCTTCCTGGTTCACAACGCCGACATTTTGACGGACGTCGACCTCGAGGCGCTTTGGGCCGCCCAGAACGACGCGACCGATGGGCGCGTGGCGACGTTGGCCGTAGCGTCCGCTCGGACGGACCGCGCGCTCCTGTTCGACGGCGGCGGCCTGGCCGGCTACACGCTCGAGGGCGGTGAGCCCAAGCACATGCGCGACCTCGAAGGCGAGGGACGGATGGTCGATTTCTGCGGCGTCCAGGCGTGCGCACCGGCCATGCTAGACCGGATTGAGGCGCGCGACGAGGACAAGTTCTCCATCATGGACGTCTACCTCGGCCAGTCACGAGACGGCATCCGCGTCGAGGCCTTCGACGGGACGGACGCGCAGCCGAACCGGTTTATCGACGTCGGTACGACAGAGCGGCTGGAGACGGCGAACGAGGTCGTGGCCGGCGGCGACTTCCAGTAGAGGTTCGCCGTTCAGGGTTGACGGTTCGGCCTACGCGACCTCGAGGACGAGCAGAGACGGACCGACCTCGAGGACGGGAACCGCGACGGTGGCGCCCGTCAAACCCCAAACCCCAAACCCCAAACCCCAAACCCGTGCCCACCTACCAGAAACTCGTCGCCACCTCCATCACGCCCAACTTCCGAGAGGCGGCAGAGGTCGTCGAGGCCGAGATCCCGGAGCCGGGTCCCGGCGAGGTCCTGGTGCGCAACCGGTGGGCCGGCGTCAACGCGACCGACGTCAACATTTCGGCCGGGCGCTACGATCCTGGCGTCTCAGTCCCGTTCGACCTGGGCGCCGAGGCCGTCGGCACCATCGAGGCGGTCGGCGACGGCGTGGAGGGGTTCGCCGTCGGACAGCCGGTCGCGACGATGGGGTTGGGTGGCGGCTACCGTGAGGTCCAGGCCGTCCCGGCCAAGTTCGCCGTGCCCGTTCCGGACGCGACGCCCGAGGTGCTGTCCATCTTCGTCAGCGGGATCACGGCGTCGATCGCCCTCGAGGTCGTCGGCGAGATGGGCCGGGAAGACACGGTGCTGGTGACCGCCGCCGCCGGTGGCACCGGCCAGTACGCCGTGCAGCTCGCGGCGCTCTCGGGCAACACGGTGATCGGGACGTGCGGGAGCGACGAGAAGGCCGAGTTCGTCCGCGGCCTCGGTGCGGAGCGCGCCATCAACTACCGCACGGAGGATCTCAAGGCCGAACTCAAAGCGTCCGGCCCGTTCGACGTCGTCTACGAGAGCGTCGGGCAGCGCTTCTTCGACCTCGCGTTGCGCAACCTCGACACGCGTGGGCGGCTGATCGTGATCGGCTACGTGAGCGAGTACGTCGACGGCTTGGAGGACGCGCCCGGCCCGCGCGTCTACGCGTCGCTGCTGCAGAAGTCGGCCAGCATCCGGTCGTTCTTCCTACCCCACTTCTCGCGGTACTACGGCGAGCACATCCGCAAGCTGGTCGGGCTGATGCACGACGGGTCCCTCCGGGTCGCCATCGACGAACGGCGGTTCGAGGGCGTCGGCCAAGTCGTCGAGGCCGTCGAGCACCTGCACAGCGGGACGAGCCAGGGCAAGGTGGTCGTCCGCGTCGGGTAACCGCTCGCGACGGAACGATCTGCGCGCGACCCGCTCCGTCCTCGAGGTCGCAACGCTCGCCCACAGCCTCGAGGCCGGATCCCTCGCTCCCAACACACCGTAGCTGTTCCATGACCGACGCCCACTCCCTCCGCCTCGACGGCAAGGTCGCGATCGTGACCGGCGCCAGCCGGGGCATCGGCCGCGCCATCGCCCACGCGTTCGCCGCCGCTGGTGCCAGCGTCGCCTTGTCCAGCCGGACCCAGTCCGACCTCGAGGTCGTGGCCGGCGAAATCGAGGACGCGGGCGGACAGGCGCTCGCCGTCGCGGCGCACACCGGCTCCGACGAGGCCGTCGCGTCGCTCGTCGAGCGCGTCACGCAGGAGTGGGGCGGCGTCGATGTTCTGGTCAACAACGCGGCGACGAACCCGCACTTCGGGCCGGTCGTAACGAGCGACGCGTCGCACTGGGACAAGACGTGGGACGTCAACGTGAAGGGGTACTTCCGCACGATCCAGGCCTGCCTGCCCTCGATGAACGAGCGCGGCGGCGGGAGCGTCATCAACGTGGCGAGCGTGGCCGGCGAGCGGCCGTTGCCCGGCATGGGCGTCTACTGCGTCTCGAAGGCCGCCGTCCTGATGCTGACCGAAGTGCTGGGTGCCGAGCTCGCGGGCGACGGTGTCCGCGTCAACGCGATCGTGCCGGGCTTCGTCAAGACGCAGTTCTCGTCCGTGCTGTGGAAGGACGAGCGCAGCGCCGAGAAGCTCAAGGCCCTGATCCCCCAGCGTCGGATCGCCGACCCTGAGGAGCTCGCCCCGCTCGCGCTCTACCTCGCGAGCGATGCCTCCTCGTTCGTGACCGGCTCCCGCTTCCGCATCGACGGCGGCCAGTTGGTCGGCACACCGGGGTCGTGATGGATCCCGCCCTCCAAGACGTTCTTCGCCGCGTCGAGCGGTTCGTTGCCGAGCGCTGCGTCCCGCTCGAGCCGCTGCTTTTGGCGCACGACTACGCCGCCCTCGAGGACGCCCTCGAAGAGGTCCGCGCCGACGCCAAGGCGGACGGGTTGTGGAACCTCGCCCTGAGCAGCGACCACGGCGGAGCGGGCCTCGACCTCGAGGCGTTCGGACACGTCTCCGAAAAGCTGGGCTGGAGCCCGCTCGGCCACTTGGCGACGAACGGCCAGGCGCCGGACATCGGCAACATGGAGCTGCTGCTGGCCCACGCGAGCGCCGAGCAGAAGGGCCAGTTTCTCGCTCCGCTCTTGGAAGGCGACGTCCGGTCGTGCTTTGCCATGACCGAGCCCGAGCACGCCGGCTCCAACCCGACGCTGATGTCGTCGACGGCCGTCCTCGAGGGCGGAGAGTGGGTGATCGACGGCCACAAGTGGTTCACGACCGGCTTCGACGGCGCCGCTTGGACCATCGCGATGGTCGTCACCGATCCCGACGCCGACAAGTACGTGCGGGCCTCGATGATCCTGGTCCCGACCGACACGGACGGCGTCACGCACGTCCGCAAGCTGCCGGTCATGGGCGACGAAGGCGCCGGCTGGTTCTCGCACTCCGAGATCCGCTTCCAAGGCACGAGAGTCCCCGAGTCGAACCTGCTCGGACCTCGAGGCGGCGGATTCTTGCTCGCCCAAGAGCGACTCGGCCCCGGCCGGATCCACCACTGCATGCGCTGGATCGGCGTGTGCGAGCGCGTTCTCTCGATCGCTTGCGAGCGAGCGGCCTCGAGGGCGGTCTCGGCCAGTGCGGTCCTGGCCGACCAGCAAGCGGTTCAGCACGCCATCGCAGAGAGCCGGGTCGAGATCGACGCCGCGCGGCTGCTCGTCCTCGAGGCCGCACACCGGATCGAGGACGAGGGGGCGCGGTCGGCGCGGGGCCAGATCAGCGCGATCAAGTTCTACGTAGCCGGGACGTTGGGGCGCGTCTTGGACCGCGCCGTCCAAACGCTGGGCGGGCTGGGCGTCTTGGACGACACGTTGGTCGCGTTCTGGTACCGCCACGAGCGCGCCGCGCGCATCTACGACGGCCCGGACGAGGTCCACAAGACGGTCGTCGCCCGCGAGGAGCTGAGGCGCTACCGGTCGTGACCACGCTCCCGATCCGAGGCGCCGACCTCGCGTTTCACGACGAGGGAGACGGCTTCGAGGTCGTCGTGCTTGGGCACGGCTACCTGATGACGTCCCGGATGTGGGAGCACGCCGCGGCAGCGCTCGTCGGGGCCGGCTACCGCGTGGTCCGGCCCGAGTGGCGCGGCCAGGGCCGGAGCGAGGTCACGGCCGACGGCTACGACCCGTGGGCCCTGGCCGACGACCTGCTCGCAACGCTGGACGCCCTCGAGGTCGAACGCTTCCACTACGTCGGCCACTCGATGGGCGGCTACGTCGGGTACCGGCTGGCGCTGCGAGCGCCGGACCGGGTCCAGAGCCTGCTCCAGATTGGGACGACGTCGCAGGCTGAGAAAGGCGCCGCGCTTCGCCAGTACAACGTGCTGCTCTGGGTTTTCCGGCTCTTCGGCGTCGGGGCGGTGTACCGCCGGATCCTGCCCATCCTGTACGGGCCGGCCTACGTCGCGGACCCCGCGCGTGCTGGCCTGCGCGCCGAGCACCGGTCTTGGATCGCGTCGAACGCGAGGGCCGGCGTCTACCGAGCGGGTCGCGGCATCTTCGGCCGCGACGACGTCTCGGGCCGGCTGTCCGAGATCGAAGTCCCCACGCTGGTCGCGACCGGCACGCACGACGCCCCCCACCCACCCGAGCAAGGCCGTACCGACGCCGAGCGGATGCCGAACGCAGAGTTCCGCGCCCTCGAGGTCGGGCACACGCCGCCGCTTGAGGCCCCCGACGCCACGACAGCGCTCGTCCTCGAGTGGCTTGCCCGACACCGCTCCGATGCCTGACCGCTCCCTCCGCGACCCAATCGACCTCGAGGCGGTGCGCCCGTGGCTGCACGAGACCCTCGGCCTCGGGGGCGAGGTCTCGGTCCACCAGTTCTCGGCCGGCTTCTCCAACCTGACGTACCGCATCGAGGTCGGCGGG
>NZ_JBARYR010000487.1:0-10674 GCF_049648075.1 Rubrivirga sp.
CTCGAGGTCGATCCGGCTCCGGTCGGTCCCTGTAGCGCCGTTGCGTGCAACGGTGTCTCCCTGCCGTCCTCAAGGCCACCCCAGCGTGCGAGACCGTCCTGACCGCTTGCCCTCGAGGGCGGGAGAACGCGCCCGACCGACCGGAGTAGTCCCCGTCCTGTCCTTGTTGCCTCTCGATGCCTGACCTCAACGCCGTTCGCCTCATCACCCGAAAGCGAGACGGGCACGCCCTCGAGGCCGACGACATCGCCGCTTTGGTCCGGGCCTACACCGACGGTGCGGTCCCGGACTACCAGATGGCCGCGTTCCTGATGGCGGCGTTCCTGCGCGGCTTGGACGCCACCGAGACGACGGCGCTGACGCGCGCCATGCTCCACAGCGGCACCGTCCTCGATCTGTCTGATGTTCCCGGCGTCAAGGTCGACAAGCACTCGACGGGCGGCGTCGGCGACAAGGTGTCCCTCGTGCTCGCGCCGCTCGTCGCGGCGTGCGGCGTGCCCGTCCCGATGATCTCCGGCCGAGGGTTGGGACACACCGGCGGGACGCTCGACAAGCTCGAGGCCATCCCCGGCTTCCGCACGGACCTGTCGATTCCCGAGTACCGCGACGTCTTGGAGCGGACCGGCGCCGTCCTGATCGGCCAGACCGCCGAGATCGCGCCGGCCGACGGCCTGCTCTACGCCCTCCGCGACGTCACCGGCACCGTCGAGTCGATTCCGTTGATCGCGGCCTCGATCCTTTCCAAGAAGCTCGCCGAGGGCATCGACGCGCTCGTCCTCGACGTCAAGACCGGACGCGGCGCGTTCATGAAGTCCCAAGCCGACGCCCGCCAGCTCGGCGCCACGCTGTGCCGCGTCGGGCGCCAGTTCGGCACGCCGACCGTCGCGCTGTTGACCCAGATGGACGTTCCCCTGGGCCGTGCCATCGGAAACGGCCCCGAGACCGCTGAGGCCATCCAACTCCTGCGCGGCCAGACCCCGGCCGGCGGCCCCTGCCCCGACGTCCTCGAGGTGACCATCGCGCTCGCAGGCGAGATGCTCCACCTGGGCGACGCCGCGAGCTCCCCACAGGAAGGCCGTCGCCTGGCGACCGCCGCCCTCGAGGACGGACCGGCGTTCGGCGCCTTCCAGGAGATCGTCGAAGCGCAGGGTGGGGACCTTGGCGCGTTGGAAAACCCCGACTCGCTGATGGGCAAGCCCGTCGCCGTCCTCGAGGCCGAGACCGCCGGCTTCGTGGCCGATGTTGATCCTCTCGCGCTCGGCTACGCCGCCGTCGACCTGGGTGCCGGCCGCGCCACCAAAGAGGCCGACGTCGACCACAAGGCCGGCTTCGTCCTCAACAAACGGCCCGGCGAACGCGTCGAGGACGGAGAGCCCCTGGCCTGGATCTACGCCTCCGACCCCGCCCGCGCCGACCTCGAGGCCGTCCGATCCGCGTTCGTCCTTGAGAGCCGTGAGGCCGGCGCAGCCAACGCCCCGTCAGCGCCGCGCCCGCTCGTCCTCGACCGGTTCGATGGGGAGACGTGGGAGACGCGAAGCGGAGAGTAGGGGCTCGGTGACAGCGGCCCCCGACCTCGAGGACGAATCTCACGGCTTGCTCCAGACCTCGAGGCCGACCTCTGCCATTTCCAACGAGCGAAGCAGGCTGTCACCGACAACCATTCTCCGTCCGTTCCGTAGAAGCCTCTTACGCGGCGCTCCCGTACATTCCTAGCGCCTGACCTCTCGACACCGACCGCCCATGTGGAAGCGATTCACCCGTCTCATCTCGTCCATGTTCGGTGGGGCCATCTCCGCCATGGAGGACCCCAAGCTCATCTTGGAGCAGAACATCCGGGAGCTGAATGACCAAGTCCCGAAGATGAACGAGAACATCGCGACGGTGAAAGCCAACGTGATGCTGCTCCAGAAGGAGCACCGGAAGTACACCAACGAGCAGACGTCGCTCACGAGCAAGATCAAGGCGGCCATCAACGCCGGCCGTGACGACATCGCGCAGCGCTACGCCGTCCAGCTCCAGGGCATCAAGGAGGCCCAGGCCCGCACCGGCGAGCAGCTCCAGTTTGCCGAGCAGGCCTACGAGAAGTCGCTCCAGGTCAAGAAGGCCTTCATGCGCGAGCGCGAGAAAAAGATCAACGAGGCCCGCGAGGCCTTGCGCGCCCACGAGCGCGCCAAGTGGCAGGCCAAGATCGCCGACACCCTCGAGCAGTTCGAGGTCGCCGGCGTCGACGCGACGCACCAGGAGATGATCGGCCGCGTCAACGAGCAGTCGGCCAAGAACGAGGCGCGTATGGAGATGGCCTTGGACTCGATCGACACCGAGGCAATGCAGATCGAGGAGGACGCCCAGGAGCTCGAGGGCGCCGAGCTGGTCCGCCAGTTCAAGCTCGAGATGGGCATGAGCGAGCCCGCCGCGACGGAGTCGGCCGCTCGCCCCCAAGTCCAGATCCCCGACGAGGCCGCCACCATCGGCCGCGGCTCCGTCGAGCGCGACCGGACACGTACAGAGTAGGGATTAGGGGTTGGGGACTAGGGGTTCGATCGCCCCAGACCCCAACACCCAAACCCCAGCACCCCACCATCATGGACAAAGACGAGTTCGAGCGGATCAAGGCCGAAGAGAAGGCCCACCTCCAGCAGCTCCGCAACCTCAAACGACAGCACAAGACGGCCCAGCGGACGGCCTCGACGGCCAAAGCGCTCGGCGCCATCACCGACCGCACCGCCAGCGACAACTTGGACGCGGCGACCGATAAGCTGATGCGCGACGCCGCCCACGCCGAGGCCCGCTTCGACCTCGCCCTCGAGGGCGACGCCCCCGTGACCGGCAACGCCGACAACCTCGACCGGGCCGACCTGGCGAAGGCGGAGGCCGAATCTCTGGTTCGCCAGATGAAGATCGAGATGGGCGCTCGCGACGACGTGAGCATGACCGAGGCCGCTCGTGCTGCCAAAGAGCCCGCCGCGCCCGACAGTGTCAAGGGGTCTCCGGCGACCGGTCCCGGAACGCCCAAGACCATCGGCCGCACGCCTCCCCTCGCCGACGAGCCTCCGCCCGCTTCCGACGACGGCAAGACCATCGGCCGGCGCGCCGGACTCTAAGCCCGCGACCGACCGTCGCACCCCATGCCCGACTCGTCGATCAACTTCACGAAGGAAGCTTTCATGAGCCCAGTCAACCTGGGCTTTTTGATCCTGGCCCTCGTCGCTGCGCTCCTGACCGGCGGCGTGGCCGCGAACGTGCTGTTGGTGTTCGCCGCCGCCGCCGAGCTGTTGTACCTCGGCACGCTGCCCCGCAACGAGCGCTACAAGCGGGCCGTGCGCGCGCGCAAGATCGAGGAGCACCGGAAGCAGCCCCGCGACCGCGAGGTGTTCCGAACGTTGGCCAAGGACGACCAGAAGCGCTACGTCCGCTTTCGGAACATGGAGAAGGCGATCAAGGACAACTACGCCAAGCTCCCCTACTCGAGCCAAGGTCTCTTGACGGCCCATCTCAAAAAGCTCGACGGTCTCTTGGACGCGCACCTCGGCTTGCTCCAACTCAAGGAGCGCTACGTCCAGTTTGCCCGCCGCACGGGAGAGAACGACATCGTCGATGCGATCTCCGGCCTGCGCCACGAGATGGAGGGCGATCCACCACGCGTCCGCGCCATCAAAGAACGCCGGCTCGCCATTCTCGAAAAGCGGTTGGGGCGGTTCAAGAAGGCCGGCGAGAACCTGGCCATCATCGAGGCCCAGCTCGAGACCATCGAGGACGTGACGCGCTACGTCTACGAGCAGTCGCTGACGATGCAGAACCCCGAAGAGGTCTCGTTCCAGCTCGACACGCTGATCTCCGAGGTCGAGGAGACCCAGCACTCCATGGACGCCCTCGACGACGCCGTCGACGTGTCGGCGCTCAACGAGTTCGACCTCGAGGCCTTCGAGGCCTCCCCCTCGGGACAACTCGAGCGCGAGAGCGAGGGGCTCCTGGGCGACCTCGATGACGTCCTCGGCGACTTGCCCGGCCTCGAGGACGAGACGCGCGAGCGCCGACGCACCCGCGAGCGCTAACCACCATGCCACCTCGGGGGCTCGACCTCGAGGACGAACGCGCCTCCCATCCCGCCCTCGATGCCCGACTTCCAAACCCTCCTCGCCGAGACCGACGCCGACGGCGTTCTCACGATCACACTCAACCGGCCCGACGCGCTCAACGCGCTCAACAAACGGTTGGTGGGCGAGCTGGGACAAGCCGTTCGGATGGCCCGCACGGAGAACGTCCGCGGCATCGTGATCACCGGGTCCGGCGAGAAGGCGTTCGCCGCCGGGGCCGACATCTCCGAGTTCGCCGGAATGGAGTCCCTCGACGCGCACCGGTTCGCCGCACGCGGCCAGGCCGTGTTCAGCGCGATCGAGAACTCTCCGAAGCCCGTCGTGGCCGCCGTAAACGGCTTTGCCCTCGGCGGCGGATGCGAGCTCGCGATGGCGTGCCACCTGCGCGTCGCCGCAGAGACGGCCCAGTTTGGGCAGCCCGAGGTCAATCTCGGGCTGATCGCTGGGTTCGGCGGCACGCAACGGCTTCCACGCTTGGTCGGTCGCGGCATTGCGACCGAGCTCTTGCTCACGGGCGACCGCATCTCGGCCCAGCGCGCCTACGAGATCGGGCTCGTCAACCGCGTCGTTCCGGCGACAGACCTCATCGAGGTCGCGCGTCAGTTTGTGCTGACCATCGCGTCGAAGGCGCCGGTCGCCGTGGCGATGTCGCTGCAGGCGATCCGAGCCAGTGACCTTCCGCTCCCCCAAGGTCTCCAGCAGGAGGCTGCGCTGTTCGCGCAGTGCGCTGGGACGGAGGACTTTGCCGAGGGCGTCATGGCGTTCCTCAACCGGGAGACGCCGGAGTTCGTCGGGCGCTAACGCGCTCCAGCGGCACCTGTCCGCTCGCACATGGAAATCGTCCTCATCGTTCTGACGCTGGCGCTGAGCGCGTTCTTCTCGGGCTCCGAGATCGCGTTCGTCACCGCGAACCGGCTGAAGACGGAGGTCCGGGCGCGCCAGGCCGGCTGGCTCGGTCGCATCGTGCAGGAGTTCCTGGCCGACCCCGGCACGTTCCTGACAACGACCCTCGTCGGCAACAACGTGGCGTTGGTGGTCTACTCGACCTTGATGAGCTTGGCGCTCGAGCCGCCACTCGCCTCGTTCTGGGGCGGGGTCGTCGGCCTCGAGGACGCGACGGTCGCCGTGCTGGCCTCACAGACGGTTATCGCGGCCGTCGTCGTGCTGGTGATCGGGGAGGTGATCCCGAAGTCGCTGCTCCGCCAGCCCCCGGGCCGCGCGTTGTTCGCGCTCGCCGCACCGCTCAAGATCACCTATTGGCTGTTCTGGCCCATCATCAAGATCGCCGGCGGCGTGAGTGGGCTGATCGTGCGACTGGCCGGAGGCGAGGACGGGACGCTCGAGCGGTTCGTCCGCCGCGACTTCGAGCTTGTGATCCGCGAGAGCCGCGAGACCGGCACGCTCGACCTCGATGAAGAGGAGTCCGAGATCTTATCCAACGTGTTCGAGCTGCGCTCGCTCAAGGTCAAGGACTCGATGATCCCCCGTACCGACATCCGCGCCGTGGACGAACGCGCGTCGCTCGACGAGATCCGGCGGACGTTCATCGAGACGGGCTTCAGCCGGCTCCCGGTCTACCGCGAAAACGTGGACTCGATCGTCGGTGTGGTGCTGGCGCACGACCTGTTCCACGCGCCCGACTCGCTCCAAGCCATCTTGCGACCCGCCCGCGTCGTACCGGAGTCGAAGCCGGCCCGCGACCTTTTGTTCGACTTCCTCAAGGGCGGCGCGACCCTCGCCGTCGCCGTCGACGAGTACGGCGGCACGGCCGGCATCGTCACGCTCGAGGACTTGCTCGAGGAGCTGTTCGGCGACATCCGCGACGAGCACGACCCTGCCGCCGCCCCCATCCGCCGCGTCGACGACCGGACGGTCCACGTCCACGGCCGCGTCGAGCTCGACGACCTCGAGGCCGAGACCGAGATCGCCCTCGAGGACGGCGACTACGGCACGATCGCCGGGTTCGTCCTGGCCCACGTCGGCAGCGTACCGAGCGAGCGGGACACGTTTGAGGCCGAGGGCTACCGGTTCACGGTGCTTCGCGCGAGCCCGAACCGCATCGAGGCCGTCCGCATCGAGCAGTTGTAGCCACCGCCGAGCCGCCCTCGAGGACGGTTTCCACACGATGCCTTTCCTCGCCCTCGACGTCGGCAACTCGTCCGTGAAGGGCGCGGTATGGAACGGTGGGTGGGGCGCCCTCGAGCGCTGGACACTCGCAGATCTCGAGACGTGGACCACCCGCCTCCGTGGGGTGAGCGGCCTCGAGGCTATTGGGCTCGCATCGGTCGTTCCGAGCCAGACGGGCAGGCTCGTCGAGGCGGCGGAGCACGTCGGAGTGACCGTGTCCATCGTGTCGTCGGGTTGCCCCCTCCCCTTTCGAATGGACTACGAGACGCCCGACACGCTCGGCGCGGACCGACTCGCGGCCGCCGTCGCGGCTCACGCGCTCGCTGGAGATCGCGCAGTCGTCGCCCTCGATGCCGGAACCGCGATCACGACGGAGGTCGTGACGGCTGAGCCGGCGTACCTCGGAGGCGCCATCCTACCTGGCCCAGACCTCCTTCTCCGCTCTCTTGCTCGGGGAACGGGACAACTCCCCCAAGGTACCTGGCCCGACATCGTCGAACCGTTCGGCAGCTCGACCATCGAGGCCATCCAGGCCGGGACCGCAACGCTCGTCCTCGAGGGCGTCACTGGACTCGTCGACCGCACCCTCGAGGTCCTCGGCCATGACGCATTCATCATCGCGACGGGCGGCTGGGGAACGTGGCTCGCGGACCGGATATCACGCATCGACCGCGTCGAGCCGCTTCTCGTCCTCGAGGGCGTCCGGCTGCTCACCGACCCGACCCTTTAGTCGAGGTCGAGCAGCGACTGGACGCGCGCCAAGACCATGTCGATGGCCACCTGGTTCTGGCCCCCGCGCGGGATGATGACGTCGGCGTGGCGCTTCGAGGGCTCCACGAACTCGAGGTGCATTGGGCGGACGGTGCGGCGGTACTGCTCCAGGACGGACTCGACGGACCGGCCGCGCTCGTGGAGGTCGCGTTCCATGCGGCGCATCAGGCGCACGTCGGGCGCCGCGTCCACGAACAGCTTGACGTCCATCCGGGCGCGGAGAGCCTTCTCTGCCAAGACTAGAATTCCCTCGACCAAGACCACGGGTCGGGACGGCAAGGTCTCGGTCGCCTCCAGTCGGCTGTGCGTCTCGAACGAGTAGGTCGGCTTCTCGACTGTCTCACCGGCCATGAGCGCGTCGAGGTGATCCACCATCAGATCGGTCTCGAGCGCGTCTGGGTGGTCGAAGTTGAACCGCGCGCGTTGCTCCGGTTCGAGATGGTCGAGATCGCGGTAGTACGCGTCGTGGTCCAGGAGCGCGATCCGGCGCGGCCCGAACCGCTCCATGATCCGACGTTGCACCGTCGTCTTGCCAGACCCCGACCCTCCGGCGATTCCGATGACGACGGCCATGGACTTGGAGGGTATCGACCTCGAGGACGCGACCTCGAGGCCGAGCGGTTAGTCGTCCTCGGCTTCGCGAGCGGCACGTGCCGCGGCGGCCTCGGCCTCGGCCTGCGCCTTGGCCTTGCGGCGGCTCGCGCGGCGCTTCTCCCACCCAGGAGACGACACCATCACGACCGTTCCGCTGCCGTTCTCATCGAGGTCGGAGCCTTCGAGGTCGACTTCGTAGCCGTCGGGCGCCTCCCACTCGTCGAGGGCGTCGACGGAGTCCGCGGTCTCGTTGACGATGAACGCCACGAGCGACCCACGCAACTCCTTGACGCCATGAGAGACCGCGGTCCGCTCGCCGGACTCGTCCTGCTTGTAGAACTTGACCCGGATCATCCGCGCGTACGTCTCCTCGTCGTCCCACGCCGACTCGTGCACGCCGGGAAGCAGGTTCCAGACGGCGTGGCCCGTCACCAGCTTGTTGAGGGCCGCTGATAGCGGCTCCTTCCAATAGGACCCGACGCGGCCTAGGTCGCCGACCTTGGCGTCCATCTTGAGCCGGTAGTTCGGGATCAAGTCGTCCGGGCGGAGCAGCCCGAACAGGCCGGAGAAGATGACACCGTTCTCCAGGAGACGCCGCTGGGACCCGGTCGGGAGTCCCGCGAAGTCCATCGCGGTGTAGAGGACGCCAGGTCCGTACCGATCCACGGACGCCATCAGGGGACTCTTGAACACGTCGCCCGTGACCTCGACGGCCTCCTCGAGCGTCGCTCCCTTGACGCCGAACAGCTTTTCGAGCTCGGCTTCGTCCGCGTTTCGGACCTGCTTCTGGAGCGCCTTGATCAGCGCCCGACGCTCTGGGTTGAGGTCGGAGAAGTAGTTAAACGTGTTCGACGAGCGGTAGTCGAACATGTCCGGCGCGAGCGGATTGCCGCCTGACGCTTTGCCCTCCGCGCTCGGGAGGAGAATCGTGAATCGCACAGATCGCGGGGGAAGCGCGGCGCACCGCGCAGAGAGAGGACCGCTTAGTCGCGGCGGCCGAGCCGGGCCTGGTCAATCAGGGCCTCGGCTTCGGAGAGAAGAGACTCCGCCTGCTGGCGGGCGTCGGCGACGAGGGCGTCGGCCTGGGCTCGAGCGTCGCTCGGAACAGCAGACGCGTCCAGGCGATCGAGGACGGCGGAGAGGTCTCCGGCCCACCGGTCGAGCAGATACGCCGCGCGGCGGCGGAGCTGGCGCCCCTCATCGGGAGCGAGCAGGAGCCCCACGGTGACGCCCGTGGCGCCTCCGACGAGGAATCCCCAGATCGATGACCGGATGGCTCGACTACGCTGACTCATTGCTTGTAAGGAGATGGTGGCCCGACGGAGACACGAAGATGCATCTGCCGGGTCCAACCGAGTCCGGGCCGCTCCCCCTTTCGGGAACGGCCCGAGCTACGGGAGCACGTGAGAAAGGCTAACGGCCCTTCTTCTTGTGACGGTTCTTACGGAGCCGTTTTTTCCGCTTGTGGGTAGCAATCTTGTGACGCTTGCGCTTCTTTCCGCAGGGCATAGGAAACCTGGATAGAGGGGGTACGGAGTGTCCTGACGAACAAGGTAGGGTCTTCGGTATGTGTCCTTCGCCCGATCCGCCCAATCTGGCTGAGCTTTCACGCGCTAGCGGTCCGTCCTCGAGGACGGCGGCATCTGGACACTGGGCTGAACTGGGCCTGCCCGTCCCGGATCCTCGACAGCCACGTCCATTTCTCAGGACACAACGTGTTCTCAACCTCGAGGCCGCTCGTCATGTCCTCGCCGCCGACAGGATTCTGAAGACGACTGCGGGGTTGGCATGAGTCTTGTCATGTTCTGAGCACGTCCGATGGGTCGCACCTGTCACCGACGCGAAAAGGACCGTGCGCACTGGGGCTTCGGCCCGCGCACCGCCGGGCAGACACGTTTGGGTGAGCGTGTCTGCCCGGCCTTTTTTTGCCCTGTCGGCACGGTGGCGATGCGCGTACTCTCTCGCGATGCGATACGCTCTCCTCTTGCTGTTCCTCGCCGGTTGCGCGCCGCGGCTGTCTCCGCCCTACCGCGACTACGAAGTGAGGAGCGCGTCCCCCGCGCTGGTCGAGGAGCTGCGCGCCGCCGTCCTCGAGGCCGGGTGGGAGTTGGCCCCCTCGACAGACTCGCTGATCGTGGCGACGGCACCGCGGCAGGTGGCGTCGGGCATTCTGTCCGACACGGAGGCGTTTCTGAGCCTCGTCCCGCTCGACGGCGGGTTCGTGCGGGTTTACGTCCGCGCCGAAAGCAAGAGCGTCCTCGGCGGCCGGACAAAGGTGTACGCCATGCAGCGAGACCTGCAACGGTCCGTCCTCGAGGAGCTGACGGCCGCCCTCGAGTCCAGGGGCTTGGTACCCCTCGGGACGCCTCGGACGAGGGATGAAGACGCGACGGACGAGGCACCCTAGCGGCTGTGCGTACGTTGTACCCCTGTCGCCGGCCCCCGGCGACTGTTCTTTGGGGATGACACGGTTTCGACGAGAGAAGTGTGCGGCAGGCTGCGCGCCGGGTGGTGTCCAATACGCCCGTAAGACCCATTGGAACGCAATTGTAGCAGCGAACGACTACTCTTACTCACTGGCCGCGTAATTACGCCGCTAGTTGCTTCGCACGGTGGACGCTCACCATCACCGTGCGAGGTACCATCTAGGGTGAGCTGGCTTTAGAGGCTCCGGCTGGGCCGACGAAGCGAGACCCAATCAGCCTGCGTCCTCCGGGAAGCCCGTCAACGGGCCGCGTCCAGAGGACAAAGACTTTGAAGCGTTGACTACGCGTCGTAGACGCCTGGACTGTAGCGTCTCTCGGACCCGGGTTCGACTCCCGGCATCTCCACATCGGCAACGGCCGGCTGCTCCCCTGCGGCCGGCCGTCGTCGTTTCCGGCCTCGAGGACGTCTGCGTCGGAGCACGTGCGTGAGGGCGTGCGTAATGCACAGTACCCGTCCTCGAGGGCAGCCCGGGGACGGTACGGCGTCATCGGTTGCTCGTAGCCTCCGGTGTGCTCCGCAAGATCCTCCACGTCGACATGGACGCGTTCTACGCGTCGGTTGAGCAGCGCGACGACCGCGCGCTGCGCGGGCTGCCCGTGGC
>NZ_JBARYR010000488.1:0-3507 GCF_049648075.1 Rubrivirga sp.
CGCACGTCCTCTTCCGCGACGGCGACTCCTTCGTGCCCGACCCGCTCGTCGACCTCGACGCGCTCGAGGACGGCGACGGCCTCTTCGACGACGACCTCGGAGCCCGGCGCTTCTACGTCGTCCTCGAGGGCCACGTCCCCGGCATCTACCCGGCGTGGCCCGAGGCTCAGGCTCAGATCACGGGCTACCCCGGCTCGATCGCGCGCCGACGCACCACGCTCGCCGACGCTGAGGCCCTCATGCGCCTGCACGCACAACCACCGGCCGGTCATCGGCCATTTCCCCAGGGCCTCTAGACAATTGTCTACGAGGCCCGCCCACAAAGCAAGTACACCATGCCCAATCTCACCAATGCAACCGACGTCGCGGACGTCCCCACAGCCCCAGACGGCGTCGTTCAGGACGAGGCCTTGACCGACGCCGAACGCGGCGAGCTAGACACGCAGATCGAGGCTGCGAAGTCGGCCTATGACGCGGTCCGGCAGAACGCGCTCGTGCTCGCCGCCGTGCTCCTCGTCATCCTCCGTGGCCGTCTGTTCCGTGAGCACGGCTCGTTCGTGGCCTTCGTCGAGGCGACGGACGAGTTCGAGTTCGGCGGCGACTACGCCTACAAGTACGCCCGCTGGGGACGTCTCAACGAGGTCCTGGTCGCGGCCGACGAGGACCCGATCGAGGTCGAGTCCCATGCCCGCCAGATCACTCCGCTCCTGGCGATGAGCCCGGACTCCGACCACGTCACCGACGAGGCAGCAGACCGTGCGGTACAGGCCGTTCGGGCGGCCCGATTTGCAGCCAGCGAGGAAGGCGTGCGGCCGGCAGGCCGCCACTTCAAGGACGCTCGCGAGCGGATCGACGGGGCGCAACACGAGGAAGCGATCGCTGAAGCAATCCGGTTCCTCGAAGCGACGGCCCCACCAGCCGAGGCCGCGACCGTTGAAGGCCTGAGCGTCGTCTCCGCCGACGGTCACACGGTGCCTTGGGACGACGGCCTCGAGTGGGAGACCGACCCGACGACACCCGTCCGGCTTTCGCCCACTCGCATCGACCCTGCGGCTGGTCGTACGTACCCCGTTCTCTTGCCGGCTGGCAAGGCAGCCACGACGTGGGAGCCGACTGACGGACCGTTCCAGGCGACGTGTCTGACAGCCCGCTTCGGTACGCCGATCGCCGCAGACGCCGGCGACGCTCCTCGGGACCGGGTCGTCCTCGTCGCACCGGGCGTCGACCTCCTCCACAACGACATCGACGACCGGGTCATCCTCGAGGTCGCGGCATCGGTCGGCTCCGACCCGACCCGGCTCTACCTCGTCTGGACATCGGAGGTCGCTCGCGCAGGCGACTTCGACTGGTCGACCAACGTGTCCCTCGTCGTCGAGGCCCAGACGGCCGACGACCTCGTCGCGCTCTCGAGCCAAGCCCGAGCCGCCGTCGAGGCAGGATCGGAGGCCTCGTGGACGGTCGTCCTCCGAGACCTCGTGGCACCGCCGGACGGCGACCTCGAGGGCCTCCTCGACGTGTTCTCGTGGGTCCTGGTCCGTGGCAAGTCCACGACGTGGCGGACACTCGGCGCCCTGTTCCGCGCTGTCCCGTCGGACAAACTCCACGTCAGCCGGGAGGTGACTGCGAAGCCCCAGGCCAACCCGCTCGTCCCCACGCTCGAGGCGCCCGAGCGCACCGACCGGCCGGCTGCCGTCGAGGGCGTCCGCCGTCGGGCCGGCGCGGCCACGCTGCCCCCGACTCTCTAGATCAAACGCTCACTCAACTCTCACTCAACTCGGTAAAACGATGCCATATCCCCCACTTCCCGCCGCCCCTCCGTCCGACATCCACAGGCTCCCGCACGGCCTTCGGACTCTGATCGAAGCCAATCACGAGAAAGGTCTCTACTGGGACGACTCGATCAATCCCCAAAAGGGCTGTGACCCCGTCAGCACTGGGTGCACAAACTGCTTCATGCTCGACGCCGTCAAGAAGCGGTACTCGAAGATGCCTGGGAGCCCGTATTTCGGCTCAGACGGGAGCGCCATGTTCTTCCCGAAGGAGCTCGACAAGCTCCGGGACGACTTCGATCCCAAGCGCTACTTCTCGCCGATCATGGGCGACCCATACCACGAGGACTTCAACGACGAGACCGTGGCGCTGTACCACGAGGCCCTCCGCCAGGCACCGTACCACTGGATCTACTCGTTCACCAAGCGGTCTGAGCGTCTGGCCGAGGTCGGCCGCGAGATCGAGTGGGGGCCCCATATCTGCTCCGTCGTGTCGGTCGAGAACGAGGACTACCTCTACCGGATCGCCGATCAGTGGGAGGCGGGCGCGCTCCGGAACGGCGTCTCGTTCGAGCCGGTCGTCGGCGAGATCCGCGACACGCCCGAGCTCCGTCGGCTCCTGAGCCCGCCCGGCGGCCGGCCGCTCGACATCATGTTCATCGGCGGCGAGTCGACGAAGAACGACAACATCCGCCCGATGCGTGAGGCCTGGGCCCGGACGCTCATCCGAGTCGGCCTCGAGTTGAACGTGCCCGTGTTCTTCAAGCAGGTCGGCGACGTCGACTTCGACGGCCGCCGGGTCGGCGCCAAGAAGGCGGGTCGCGTCATTGACGGCCGGACCTACGACGCGCTCCCGCGCGGCTGCGTCGACCACTTGGTCCGCGCGCCGTACATCGCCGAGGCCGCCCGTCGTCGTTCCCGCTAGTCCGACGACTGCTCACGGCCGAGCAAACCCGCCCATCCGGAATATGGATGGGCGGGTTCTCTGTATCCCAGCGCGTCGTGAACCGCGGGCTCGTCCGCCCCGACGTATCTCACACGTTGTCGCGCCGGCCCTCCAGCCCGAGCTCGTCAGGGAGGACTCGACCCGCACGCAGTGCCGTGCCGCGGATGTTGCGCTGTTTCGAGAAGGAGAACCTCCCAAAGAGATTCCCGTCCCCAGAAGGGGTCGGCCACCGGCGAACCGGAGGAAACCGACGCCGAAGGGATGACTGGCGAGGAGCAGCCAGAAGAGCAAGAAGCCTGACCAGCAGCGAGAGAACGAAGGGTCCCAAGCCGGGAAGGGCACATCCCCAGGGGCCCGGGACCCTAGGCCACCAACGCATACCCAGCGAGATCGCAAGAACACGCGATACCGACTCCCAGACCCCCATTCCGATGCCCGACACCGACACCGACGAACGGACAGAACGCGACCGCCCGACACGCCGAAACCGACCCGCAGGCCGGCGCAGACGCCACGGCAGCGGTCCTCCACCCAGGACCGACGTGACCCCGAGCCAGCGCCGGCTCGTGATGGCCCTCGCCGAGGACGCGTTCGACGACGGCCGGTGGCCCCCGGCCACGCTCGCGTTCTACACCCACGTGCTCCAGAGCTTGTGCGCGCCGGGTCCCCAGAGCGACCGCCAGAGCGTGCCCGTCCCGTGGGACTACGCGAGGGACGCCTGGGGCGTCCGTCACATGGGCGAGATGGTTCGCCCGCTCGTCGAGGCCGGGCTCCTCGAGGTCACACCACGCG
>NZ_JBARYR010000489.1:0-1838 GCF_049648075.1 Rubrivirga sp.
GGCGGGCCGCGTCGAGGCCGGCGCGCTGCTGCCCCAGGCGCGGTGGGGCAACGCGCTCGCGTGCGCGCTCTTGAGGTTGCGGTGGGGCGTCCGGTACACGGACCTCGGTCCGTTCCGCGCCATCCGGTGGGACGCCCTCGAGGCCTTGGGGATGCGCGACCAAACGTTCGGGTGGACGGTCGAGATGCAAGTACGCGCGGCTCGGGCCGGCTTGCGCGCCGTCGAGGTCCCGGTCGGCTACCGGCGCCGGGTCGGAAAATCCAAGATCACCGGGACGGTCAACGGGACCGTCCGCGCCGGCGCCAAGATCCTGTGGACGGTCGGCGTCCACGCGCTTCGAGGACGGCTGTAGCGCCCTCGAAGCGACCTCCAGCACGGACAGAGAATCTGAGCGGCGTTGACAATCGCCGGTTCGGGCCCTGCCGAGGTCACGGTTTCGACCTCGCAAGGAGCGTGAGAAGTGCGGGGCCGTAGCCCCGGAGGACGAGCGTGACGGGGCGAGGCCGGAAGCTGGGCCGGCAGGGCCGATCAGGGTGAATGTCAACGCTGCCTAGGTAGGAAGCCGTACGCTCATCCCAGAGAAACAGACAGAGGCATGGAGCGAACGACCATCTACCATTCGGATCCAGACATCCTCGGAGGGACACTCGTTTTCGTGGGGACACGCGTCCCCATCGACACGCTCCTCGTCTACCTCCGCAAGAGCAAACGCATCGAGGACTTCCGCGACGACTTCCCGACTGTGACTCGCAAGCAGGTTGAAGGCCTCCTCGGTTGGCAGAGCGTGACCTCACGGCAGGGATGTGATCCGCGTCCTACTCGATGAGAACCATCCCAGGAAGCTGAAGTGGTCATTGAACGCCGACGCCCTCACGGTACCCGAACGAGGGTGGGGTGGAATCGAGAACGGAAGGTTGCTCCGACTCGCATCTGAGGAGTTCGACGTGCTGCGGACGATGGACCGAGGCATCGAGTACCAGCAGAACCTGAGCGGGATCGGCCTGTGCATCGTCGTGCTCTCAGCCCTAAGCACGACATCGATGACCTCCTCCCGTTGGTGCCGAGGATCAACGCCGCTCTCCAGAATGCGGCCCCGGGACTTCTCCTTCGCGTGACAGCAGAAGCGTAGTCGAACGTCCGTCCTCGAGGACGGCTACAGCGCTACGCGGTAGGATTGAGCCGGTAGCCCGCGTGGCGTAGCCAGCCGAGCGAGTCCTCCCACGTCAGCGCGGCGACGGCCGCCGCCAGCGCCTCGGTCAGCGCCGCCGCCGTGTCGGCGCGCGCTCGCTTGACGAGGTGCTTCACCTTCGACCACATCTCCTCGACCGCGTTGAACTCGGGGCTGTAGCGCGGCTGCCACACCAACGCCGCTCCACGGGCCTCGATCAGCGCGCGCAGTCCCGGCCGCTTGTGGACGGAGTGGTTGTCCCAGACGACGATGTCCCCTGGCTCCAGCCTCGGTGCGAGATGGTCGCGCACGAAGCGCTCGAACACGTCGCCGTCGACGCTTCCCTCGACGGCGACGACCCCGCCACGCCCGAGGCCGACCCAGCCGAGCAGGCTCGTCCGGCGCCCCTTGCGGTACGGCGCGTGCTCCTCGCACCGCTCGCCACGAGGCGCGTAGCCGTAGGCCACCCGGCCACCGGCGACGATCCCGCTCTCGTCCACGCACACGACCCGCGCGCCGTCGACGGTCGGCTGCCATGCGGCGAACTGCGCCCGCTCCGCTACGACGTCGTCTCGGAGTCGCTGGACGGCTCGGAACGACTTTTTTTGAGCGTCAGCGTCATCCGGGCCAGCGTCTGGCCGACGGTCTGCTGGCTCACACGGGGGTGCCC
>NZ_JBARYR010000490.1:0-6475 GCF_049648075.1 Rubrivirga sp.
GGTCGAGGATGAGCGTGAGGGCGCTGTCGTCCATAGATCCGAGGATACGCTACCCGAGCACGACGCCCGCCCACGGCCCCAGCGTCACCCGCTCGCCGGCCTCGAGGCCGCGCTCCGTCGACAGGACGACCTCGAGGACGCGGTACGGCTCGGGGACCTCAATCTCGAGGACGCCGTCGCCGACGTGGAGCAGGACCAACCGCCGCTCGTCGCCCTCGATGCGCTCGAACGCGAACACACCGTCGGGCACGTCGTCGAGGGCACGATAGCCTCCCGTCTGGAGCGCGGGCGATGCGTTGCGGACCTCGAGGGCGCGTCGGGTAAAGCTCCAGACCGACTCGGGGTCGTCCGACTCGACCTCGACGTTGACGCTTTCGTGGTTCGGGTGGAGTGGGAGCCAGTACCTCGAAGGCGGCGCGTCCGAGAAGCCGGCGCCGGGCGAGGCGTCCCAGGCCATCGGGGTGCGGCAGCCGTCGCGGCTGAGTTCGGGCATCCCGCTGCGGAAGCCCCACGGGTCCTTCCGGTCGTCGAGAGGCACGTCCACTTCCTCGATGCCGAGCTCGTCGCCATAGTAGAGTGTCGGCACGCCGCGGAGGGTCAACAGCAGCAACGCCGCCAGCTTCCCCGACGCCGGGCCGAGCCGCGTCGCGATCCGGGCCTCGTCGTGGTTGCCTAGCACGTAGTTGGGCCAGGCGCCGTCGGGCAGGGCGCCCTCGAGGGCGTCGACGTGGGCGCGGACGTCGTGGGCGGTCCACGGCGTGTTGAGCAGGCCGAAGTTGAACGGCATGTGCAACCCGCTCAGCGTCCCCTTCGAGGTTGGCGTGCCGTAGTAGCTCGCCCACCGGTCGAGGTCGTCGAAGTCGTGGATCTCGCCGATCGTCACGCGCTCGCGGTCGCCGTGGCCGTCGACGGTCTCGCGGATCCGGGCGAACATCCGGTGGACGTCGGGGTGGCCCTTGTCGTGGACGTGCAGGAGCGTGTCGTACTCGCCCATCGACTTGAACACGCCCGACGTCGGCGGCGGCGCGGGCGGGTTGTCGCGCAGCTCGGGGTCCTTCGCGATCAGGTGCGCCACGTCGATCCGGAAGCCGTCGACGCCGCGGTCCATCCAGAACCGCAACGTGTCGAGCATCTCGGCCTCGAGGTCGGGATTGCGCCAGTTGAGGTCCGGCTGCTCGGTCAGGAACGAGTGGAGGTAGTACTGGCCCGTCGCCTCATCCAGCGTCCAGGCCGGGCCGCCGAAGTAGCTCAGCCAGTTGTTTGGAGGCCCGCCGCCGGGCGCCGGGTCGCGCCAGGTGTACCAATCGCGCTTGGCGTTCGTCCTCGAGGACCGCGACTCCTGAAACCACGCGTGCTGGTCCGACGAGTGGTTCGGGACGAAGTCGACGATGACCTTGAGCCCGAGTTCTTTCGCCTTGGAGGCCAGCGCGTCGAAGTCCTCGAGGGTGCCGAACTGCGGGTCGACGTCGCGGTAGTCGCTCACGTCGTAGCCGAAGTCGGCCTGGGGCGAGCGGTAGAACGGGCTCAGCCAGACGGCGCCGACGCCCAGGTCACGAACGTACCCAAGCCGAGACGTGATGCCAGGCAGGTCGCCGATGCCGTCGCCGTTGGAGTCCTGGAAGGAGCGGGGGTAGATCTGGTAGACCACGTCGGTCTGCCACCACGGGTGCGACATCGAGGGCGGAGAGGTGTCGCGGTGGGACGCCCGGACCGCCACACGGGGTTTCCGCCCTCGAGGGGGACCCGCACATCGGCCTCGAGGACGAGCCTACCGCGCGAATGGGTGGCTCTGAGAGATGGCTTCGACGCCGCCTCCCGTCCCGTTCAGGTGCATCTGGAAGAACGCGTCCGTCACGTCCACGACGGCGCGCGCCGCGGCCGAGGGGTCGATGGTCCCACCCTCGTTGATGGCCGCGAGCCGCACGATCTGGGGGATGTCACTAAACGATGCATGTCCCGACTCAAGCAGCGTGAGCGTCTCGAACCCGTCCACGGAGTCGGACTGTGCCGCCTGGAGCACCAGGCGGTTGGGACGGAAGGCGCCGGGCGGAGCGGGGGCCTCGACCTCGAGGAAGGGCGTCCGCAACGTGTCATCGGCCAGCGTGCCCCACAGGGCGCCGTCCCAGTTCGCACACGCCTGGAAGCGCGCGTCCTCGCGGCACGCCTGCGCCGCAGCGCCCCCACCAGCGGAGTGGCCTACGATTCCCACGCGATCGAGGTCGATCCGTCCTCGAAGCACCTCGAGGCCGGGCAGCCCATCGAGGACGGCGGAGGCGTCGGCGGCCCAGCGCTGTGCCATCTCGGCATCAGGATAGAAGCCGTTGATCTCGCGGAAGACGGCCATCCGCTCCGCATCGGTCGTGGCCGCGCTCCACTCCCCGTTCAGCGCGCCGACGCGCTCCCACAACGCCGGGGTGTAGAGTGAGTCGGCACGTGACTGGTCGAAGGCGACGCGACGACCGTCCGGGAAGACGGCCATCGTGGCCTCGCCCGGAAACGTGATCGCGGCGACGACATAGCCTCGGGCCGCCAAAGACGGCAGGAAGGCGCCGTAGAACGAGGGCGGCACGTGGTATCCGTGACTGAACAGCACGACCGGCCACGGTCCGCCATCGACTGCGACGCCCTCGGCGACCGGTAGAGCCGCGAGCCTGAGATGCGACGAGGTCCACGCCGGGAGCCCGTACTTCTCGACGAACGTGGCGCGCTCCGCCTCTGGCGCGTACGTCATCACCCCGCTCACAGCCGACGGATAGAACAACCGCACAGGCACCTGCCCCAGCGCACCGTCCATCGCTACCAACGTCGTTCCGACAGGACGATCCGGCGTCGAGAACGTCGGCACCGGCAGGATCCACGAAAGCGCACCGCTCACGACCAAGGCGAGGACCGCGACCACCGCACCGAGTCCTCGCACCCAGCCGCGAATCTCCGGGTTCGGGCAGAGCGCCCAGTACGCCACGACGACCATCACGAGGTAGGCCGGCGCCATCATCCACCGAGCGCCCTCGAGGACGACGTGGAGTAGTAGAACGACGACCGCAAACGTCCCCAGGCCGCGGGTCCACCCCTCGCGGCGCGTGAGGGCGACGAGCAGCCGGGCTGTGAGAACGACGAGGAGGGCGACTTCGAGAGGCCTCATGGGCGCAGGTCGTTACATCTCACAGACCGCCGTCGTCCAGAGGAGTTGCGCGCGCGCGATGGGCGCAGCGCGGAGCCGCCCTCGAGGGCGGCACACTCGCATTTCCCGTCCTCGAGGTCGACACAGGCCCTCCGACTCGCAGGCTTGCTCGGGAGAACGAGACGGGGCGACCGCTCTGCCAGCCCGATACCGAGCTCCGACTCGCCCTCGAGGACAAAGCTCGTTCCCCAGATCAACGTGGGACTCCCCTGCTCGCCGCCCTCAGGGGCGACGAGCGGCGGCTACCGACTCGGCTTCGAGGCCAACGACGCGCGGCGTTCCTCGACAGACGTGCGACGCGCCGACCGGGCCGTAATGATCGTGCTCAGCCCGTCGGCGGCCGACTCCCGCCCTCGAGGACGGTCCGCCTCAGAACGCTCGTCTGCCCAATGCACCTGCCACTCAGGGGACTCCGAGTGGAGCAGGGCCGCTGCGGCGTCGGGAGCGAGGGGGCGGGAGAACAGGTAGCCCTGTCCGTAGAGGCATCCCATGCCACGCAGACTCGCGAGATGCTCCGCCGTCTCGATGCCCTCGGCCACGACCGACGAGCCCAAAATGCTGCCCAGATCGATGATCGTCTGGACGATCTCGGCGCTCTGCTTCTTGGTGCTCATCGTGCTGATAAAGGACCGGTCGATCTTGATGGTGTCCACGGGGAGCGCGTGGAGCGTCGCGAGCGATGAGTAGCCGGTGCCGAAGTCGTCGATGCAGAACCGGACGCCCCGCTCCTGAAGACGGTCGAGCTCTCGCGCCACGGCCTCTGGGTTGTCGACCAGGAGCGTCTCGGTGATCTCGAGGTACAGCTTCTCGGGGTCGAAGTCGTAGACCTCGACGGCTCGGTCGACGGCCCGTGTGTAGGTGTGGTCCAGAAGGTCTCGGCCCGTACAGTTGACGTTCAGGGACAGGACGTGTCCCGACGGGTTCTCAGCTCGCCACTCGCTCATCTGGCGGGCGGCCGCATCGAGGACCCACTGGTCGATCTCGACGATCTGCCCGCTCTGCTCGGCCGGGCCGATAAACGCGTCCGGGAACAGGAGCCCGAGCTCGGGATGCTCCCATCGGACCAAGGCTTCGAAGCCCGTCAACTGCCCCGTGTCGAGGCGCACGACCGGCTGGTACGCGACCCGGAGCTCGTCGCGCCCGACCGCGTGCTGGAGGTCCATCTCGAGGCGGAGCCTCGAGGCCGCGTGCTCGTGGCTCGCTGCGTTGAACGTGGCGTGTCCGCCCTTGCCACCGCCCTTGACGTCGTACATGGCCAGGTCGGCCTCGCGGAGGATGGAGTCCGGCGAGGCGTGGTCGGCGCGTCCAGACACGACCCCGATCGAGGCCCCGACCGTGACGGTCTTCGCCCCGATCCGGAATGGCCGTCGGATGACGGACTGGATCCGCTCGGCGACGGCCTCCGCGTGGTCGAGATGCGGGAGGTGAGAGAGGAGGACGGCGAACTCGTCGCCGCCCAAGCGGGCCACGCAGTCACCGGGCCGCAGGACGTCCTCGAGGCGGCTCGCCACCTCTCGGAGCAGTTGGTCGCCCGCCGAGTGTCCCAGGCTGTCGTTGACCACCTTGAACCGATCGAGGTCGAGGAACAGCACGGCAAAGGACCCGTCGTGCTCGGCCGTGACCAGGGCCGTCTCCAAGCGCATGGAGAAGAGCGCCCGGTTGGGAAGACCCGTCAGGTCGTCGTGGTGCGCCTGATGGTAGAGCTGGCTCTCCATCTCGTGGCGGTGCGTGACGTCGTTGAGGGTCCCGATGATGGCGGGCCGCCCCCCGTGCTCGCCGATGACCCCTGCCAAGTCGAGCCAGATGATCTGGCCGTCCTTCCGGTAGCCGCGGGCTTCGTAAGCCACTGCGTCGACCTCGCCGTCGATCCGGCGGCGGAGGTTCTCGGCCACGAGGACTCGGTCGTCCTCGTGGATCACGTCGAGGGTGGCGAGCCCCGTCATCTCCCCGGGCTCGTAGCCGAAGATCTCTTCCATGCGGGGGTTGACGTACACGAACGCGCCGTCCTGCATGATGGCGGTCCCCACCACGGAGTGCTCGACGAGCGCCCGAAACTTGGCCTCCGCCGCTCGCGCCTCCGTCACGTCCCTCGACACCCCCACGATGCCGACGATCTCGCCCTTGTCATTTCGGAGCGGGACCTTCGTCGTGAGCAGTACGCCGCCGTCCCCCGACGGCTCTTCGCGGTTCTCGATCGGCGATCCCGTGGCGACCACGGAGAGGTCGTCGCTCAGGGCCGCCTCGCCCAGTTTGCTCGCCTCCTTACCAACGGCGAGTGCGGCGTCCGTCAAGCCGACAGCGTCGGCGGGATCGTCGAACCCGAGTGCCTGGGCGCTGGCCAGGTTGCGGAGTGTGGCGCGGCCCTCGGTGTCCTTGACGTAGATGTGGTCCGGGATGGTGTCGATGACGGTCCGTAACAAGTGACCTTGAGTCGAGAGCTGCTTCAGCGCCCGCGAGATCCCCAAGATGGCTGGTTGCACGACCCACGCCACGCCCACCAACATGCCCAGCAACGCCAACAGGCCCGCAGAAACGCTCTTCTTGATCTGTTGGATCGACGTGTTGGAGGCGTCGGCGAGGAGCCCGACGGTCTGGTCCATGACGACCAGAAAGTCCGTCTCCGTCGCCAGGACGACCTCGAGGGCGCGGTCGGCGCGGTCCTGGTCGCCGTCGGCCAGCGCGACCCGCAGGGTCGCCACCGAGCGCTGCATCTGTCCGATCAGCGGAGACATCGACTCCATCCGCTCTCGGATCGCAGGCTCCTCGATGCCCGCCAGCCGGCGCTCCGCGTTGCCGTCGAGGAGCGCTCGATGAACGGCGGACCACTCGAGGACGCTCTCATCGAGCGCGTCGAGAAGGGGATCCGGGTCCGAGACCTCTCGAGCCAGCAGAGCGCTCTTGGCGATCTTCTGGCTCAGCATCCGCTGGCGGCCGGCCAGGTTCACCTCCACGCCGTCCTCCGTCCGCTGCGTGAGCGACTCGACCACCAGCAACGCGGCCACGGACGCCGTCAGCGCGACGAGACCGAGGGCGAGGGCGAGGCGCCACGTCAGGCGGCGCCGTGTACGGCTGGGAGACACGGCCAGACAGTGGGGCTCTGTGAGAGTCCCTCATCGATCCTAGGGGAGTCCCCTTAACCGTCCGCCCCTACTTCTCCCCGATTCGTACCCCTCTCGAGTCAGAGCCTCGCCCTCGAGGGCGCTACCGGAGCTCCAGCACCATCGCCGCGCGCGCGCCGACCTCGAGGGCGTCCTCGAGGACGACGGTCTCGCCGGTCACGACCTCGAGGGCGGT
>NZ_JBARYR010000491.1:0-5026 GCF_049648075.1 Rubrivirga sp.
GCGATCCAGAAGGCGTCGTAAAAGTCGCCGGCCACCTCGCGCGCGGGGCGGAACCGGGCGGCCAGGTCCCACCCCGGTGCCGAGGGCAGCGTCTCGGGCAAGAACCCGCGCTGGATCCGGCGACCGATCTCGAGCTCGCGGGCCAGGCTCTCGGTGTAGGCGCGCTGCTCGTCGTGGAGCCGCTTGACGGCGAGGCTGGCCTCCACGCGCGCCTTGAGGAGCATGGCGTTGAACGGCTTCGGGAGGTAGTCGGCGGCCCCGAGCTTGATGCAGCGGACGACGCTCTCCATCTCGTCGAGCGCCGAGATCATGATGACCGGGATGTGGCAGAGGTCGTCGTCGGCCTTGAGCCGCTCGAGCACCTCGTAGCCGTTGACCTCCGGCATCATGATGTCGAGGAGGACGAGGTCGAAGTCGCCGCCCTCGACGGCCGCCAGCGCCTCGCGCCCGTCGCACGCCACGGCCACGTCGTAGCCCCGCTTGCGGAGCCGACGCGACAGCATGTCGCGGTTCATCTCGTTGTCGTCGACGACGAGGAGGCGGCCAGGAGCGGGGTCGGGGGGCGTCATGCGGGCGTGGGCGTGAGCAGGCGGCGGAGGTAGGGGAGCTGGTCCTCGGCCGCCTCCTCGCCCCGCCGGATCAGGTCGGGGATGAGGTGCGCGTCGGTCAGGCGGACCGGCCCGTCGAAGGCCGGCATGACGGGGACGATCTCGGCGTGGTGGGCCGCGCTGTAGAACGCGTAGGTCGAGCGGATGAGGTGGTTCGTGGCGATCGCCGCGGCCCGGCCGACGAGGCCGGAGAACGACGCGATCGTCTCGCCCGGGCGGCTCTCGAACCCCATGGCGATGATGACCTCGCAGCCCTCCCGGATGGCCACGTCGATCGGGAGAGGGTTCGACGTCCCCCCATCGATGAGGAGCCGGTCGCCCACAGACCACGGCCGGAGCAAGAGCGGCAGGGCGAGGCTCGCGCGGACGGCGTCCTGGACGCGCCCGGCGTCGAGCACGACGGTCTCGGCCGTTCGCAGGTCGGAGGCTACGAGGAAGAGCGGGACGGCGGCCTCGCCAAAGCTGGCCTCCCCGAACACCTCGTCGAGCACGGCGCCCAGCGCCCGGTCGTCGAGCAGGCCCACGCGCTCGGAGAACCCGAACACCCGGGGGAGAGCCACCTGGAGGAGCGACCGGTAGCGGACGCCCGTGAACGACCGCCCCCAGAGCCGCTGCGTCAGGTCTTCGGCGTCGTCGGCGACGAGCCCCAGGGCGAGCGCGGCGGCATAGACGCTCCCCCCGCTGCACCCGACGGCCACGTCCACCTCGATCCCCGCCCGCTCCAGCGCCCGCCACAGCCCGACGGCCGCGACGCACTTGATCCCGCCCGACCCGATCACGAGGCCGACCTTCGGGCGCGACGTGCGCGCGCCGGGGGAGGGGGGGGCAGCGGACCGCGGCATCACGCGCTCGGGGCGGAGGCGAGAAGGTGCTTCAGGTACGGGACGGCCTCCTCGGCGGCTCGTTCGCCCTGCTCGATCACGTAGGGGATCTTGTCCGTCGAGAACAGACCGACCCGCTCCTCGAACTCGGGCATCACCGGGAGGATCTCGGCGTGGTGCGCGAGGTTGTGGAAGGCGTAGTTGGCCCGGTACAGGTTGTTCGTGTAGACGCTCGTCACCTGGAACGCGAACTTCAGCCCCGACGAGACCTTGCGCGGGTACTCGGCCTCGAACCCCATCGTCAGGATCACGTCCGCCCCCTCCTGGATCGCCACGTCGACGGGCATCGGGTCGGAGAGGCAGCCGTCGCAGAGCGGCCGGCCTTCGACCTCCCACGGCTTCCACACGAACGGGACCGCGATGCTGGCGCGGATGGCGTCGAGCAGGCTCCCTTCGGAGAGCACGACGCGCTCGCCGGTCATAAAGTCGGTCGCGATGACGCGGAGCGGAATCTCCGCCTCGTCGAAGGTCCGCCCGCCGAACGCGGGGCGCAGGGCCTCCATCAGAGGCCGGTCGTCCACCATCCCGAAGGCGCCGTCGAACGTGAACAGCTTGGGGAAGACGGCGCTGAGGAGCGACCGCGTATCCCGCTTGGTCATCACCTCCCGCCTCCAGAGCTTGTGCGTGAGGGCCTCGGTCTCGCCGGTCGAGACGCCGAGGGCGTGGGCAGTGGCGTAGAGGCTCCCGCCGCTGCAGCCGACCAGAAGGTCGACGGGGATGCCCTCCCGGTCGAGCACCCGGCGGAGTCCGATGGCCGCGGCGCACTTGACGGCGCCGGAGCCGATCACGAGGGCCACCCGCCGGGGGGCGGCCGGGGGCGACGGGGCGCCGTTGAGAGATGGCGCGGAGGGAGGCTGGGAGACAGACATCGGTGAAGCGGTTAGCTGGTGTAGCTGGCGAGGGCGGCGTCCACGTCGGGGTAGAGCCGGAGGATGCTGGTGAAGCCGCTGAGCTGGAGGACCTTGAGGACTTTGTCGCCCACGGCGGCGAGGCGGAGGTCGCCCCCGCTCCGCCGGGCCTCTTTCATGGCACCCAGGAGCGCCCGGAGGCCGGCGCTCGACGTGTACCCGACGCCGCTCATGTCGCCGACGAGCTGGGCGTGGCCGTCGGCGACGGCCGCCTGGAGCGCGGTGAGGAGGTCGTCGGCGGTGACGGTGTCCACGTTGCCGACGATCTCGGCGACGGCGCAGCCGTCGCGAGGGGTGATCTGGACGTCGAGGTCGTGGGAATAGTCGCTCATGGGATCAGGGGAGATGTTTGATGAGGGTGAGTCGGTTGCCCCCCGCCGGGCCGGTCTCGTGCCGGACCTCGTCCATCGTCTCGCGGATGAGGTGCCAGCCCAGCCCGCCGATCAGGCGGTCTTCGCCGTCGAGGGGCGGGGGCGGGGCGGCGGCGGGGTCGAAGGGGGGCGCCTCGTCCGTGAGGGTGACGGCGACGCGGCGTGGCGTGGCCTCGAAGCGGAGGGTGAGCGGTCCGGGCTCGTCCGTGTAGCCGTGCGTGATCACGTTCGTGCAGGCCTCCTCCGCGGCGAGGTGGACGGGGAAGAGGACGTCGTCTCCGACGCCGGCGGCGGCGGCGGCCTCGTCGAGGCAGGCGAGAAGGGCGGGGAGGTGCTCCAGCGCACCGGGGCGCGTGATCTCGGCCGTGTGTGGGCGGACCCGGCTCACGTGTCGGCGGGGTCAGGGAGCCAGGTCTTGATCTTGCCGAGGAGACGCTTCAGGTCCACCGGCTTCGTGTCGAAGTCGTCGCAGCCAGCCTCGCGGCACTTCGCCTCGTCGCCGTTCATGGCGTGGGCGGTGAGCGCGATGACCGGGATCGAGGCGGTCGCGGCGTCGGCCTTGATCCGGCGCGTGGCCTCCCAGCCGTCGAGGACCGGCAGACTCATGTCCATCAGGACCAGGTCCGGGCGTTCGTCCTGGGCGAGGCGGACGCCCTCCCCGCCGTCGACGGCGATCGTGACGTCGTACCCCTTGCGGGCGAGGCGGCGCGAGAGCATGTCCCGGTTCATCTCGTTGTCTTCGACCAGCAGAATCGTGGGCATGGCGGTACTACGTGAGCGGGGCGTGAGCGGCCTGTCGGGCTTCGGGGGCGGAGGCCTGGGCCGCTCGGTCTGGCACCGTCAGGGTGAACGTGGAGCCCTCACCGGGGGCGCTCTCGACGGTGACGTCCCCCCCGAGGAGCTGGGCGAACCGCTGGCTGATGGCGAGGCCGAGCCCGGTGCCGCCGTACTTCCGGGTCGTCGAGGCGTCGGCCTGGACGAACGGCTGGAACAGCTTCGCGACTTGCTCCGCGGTCATCCCGATCCCCGTGTCCCGCACGCGGAACGCGACCGTCCCGCCCTCGACCTCGCCCGAGAGCGTGACCGTCCCGCCGTGCGTGAACTTGCACGCGTTCGAGAGCAGGTTGAGCAGGATCTGACGGACCTTCGTCGCGTCGGAGCACATCGTCGAGGGGAGCCCGTCGGCCTCGACGACGAGCGCGTTCCCGTTCTGCTCCGCCAGCGGCCGGACCGCCGCGACAGCCGTGTCGAGCACGTCGCGAACCGAGAACGTCTCCACGTGCAGGTCCATCTTTCCAGCCTCGACCTTGGAGAGGTCGAGGACGTTGTTGACGAGCCCGAGCAGGTGCTCGCCCGACGCGCGGATCTTCCCGAGGTCGGGGACGATCTCGTCGTGCCCGTCGTCCTCGGCGTCCTCGGCGAGCATCTCGGAGTAGCCGATGATGGCGTTGAGCGGCGTCCGGAGCTCGTGGCTCATGTTGGCCAGGAACTGGCTCTTCGCCCGGTTCGCGGCCGCCTCGGCCTCGGCCGCCTTCTCGGCCGAGGTCGCCGCGACCTCGGCCGCCTCGCGGGCCTCGACGAGATCCTCCGACTTCTGCTGGAGGTCGCGAATCGAGTCGTGCGCCAGGTCCACTGCCTGCGCCGTCCGCCGTCGCAGGGCCTCGGTGATCTGGCTGGACAGGGCGAAGTACAGGCACGTGAGGTAGAGGAACCCGACCTTGGCCAGCTCGCCCGCCCACCCGATCTCGCGGCCCTCGACGACGGCGACGAAGACGAGGAGCCCGACGTAGAGCGCCGGCATCAGGTGCGCGAACAGCAACGTCCGGCGCTTCCCGTACACGATCTGGTCGCCCACGCGGAGCAGGAGCACGAGGTAGAGCCAGCTCTGGTCGGCGCCGGTGAGGGCGACCGTGCCCAGCAGAACCCACACGTCGGTAAAGATGAACGCGGTCGCCACGTTGACCCGGGCGCCCGGGTCGTACCACCGCCACAGGACGAGCCACGTCACGGCGAGGTACGCCTCGACCCCGAGCACGAAGAGGACGAACGCCTCGCGGTCGAAGGCCCCGAGAAGCAGGATGTTGTGGACCGGGATCGCGGCGAGGAGCAGGTGGAACCCGACCGCGCGCATGGCCGGGACCTCGACCCGGTTGAACCGGATCTGGCGGCGCCGGCGGTGCTGGGCCAGCGCCGGCCCGTCGAGGATGAGGTCCTGCGACGGGGGGCGGGGTGTGCGAGCGGCCATCACGGGCTGGCGG
>NZ_JBARYR010000492.1:0-5463 GCF_049648075.1 Rubrivirga sp.
CCCTGAGGCCGTCGCCGAAGCAGAGCGCCGTCGCGATGCGGAACGCCGCCAGGCGGAGGCACGCGCGGCCGAGGAAGCCGAAGCGGCTCGTCGTGCGGAGCAAGAACGAATCGCTGCTGCCGAGCGCCGACAGAGAGCCGAGGCTGAGGAAGCCGCTCGCGCTGCTGAAGAGGCCCGTCTCGCGGAGGCCCGACGCGTCGCTGAAGCTCGCCGTATCGCCGACGCCGAGGCCGCACCACCGCCGAGCCGAACCGTCGATCTGACGGGCTCCTTCCGCACGAACCGAGGCCGCCTCCCGTGGCCCGCTTTCGGCACCGTCACAGGCCGCTTCGGCACGCGGACCGATCCGGTCTCCGGCACCCGGATCAGCTCCCCCGGCATCGACATCTCGACCGCGCCGGGCGCCCCGGCCGTGTCGGTCTTCGAAGGCGTCGTCCAGCGCGTCGGCCGCATCCCGACGTACGGCCGCTACGTCATGGTGACGCACGGCGAGTTCGTGACGCTGTACGGCAACCTGTCCCAGGTCAGTGTGCGCCAGGGTCAGACGGTCCGGGCAGGCCAAGCCATCGGGCGGTCCGGGACGGCCGCAGAGCGCCGTGGGGCCGCGCTGTTCTTCGCGCTCTACCAGGGCGGCTCCCCCTCCGACCCGACGGGCTGGCTCGAGAGCCGCTAGCGCAGTCCCTTCGGCTGCGCTCAGGACATGCCTCGAGGACGATCAGTCTCGATCGAGGTCGAGAGCGGCGGAGTTGAGACAGTAGCGGAGCCCGCCCGCGTCCCGTGGCCCGTCGTCGAACAGGTGTCCCAGGTGCCCGTCGCACGTCGCACACGCGACCTCGATGCGGCGCATCCCGTGCGACCGGTCATCGCGCAACGTGACCGCGTCCTCGAGGGCGTCGGTAAAGCTGGGCCAGCCGCTTCCGCTGTCGAACTTGACCTCGCTTCGGAAGAGCGGCGTTTGGCACCCGACGCACCGGTACGTGCCGGGAGACTTCTCGTCGTGGTAGGCTCCGGTGAAGGCGCGCTCGGTCCCGCTCTCGCGCAGGACGCGGTACTGCTCTGGGGTCAGTCGCTCTCTCCAGTCGGCGTCGGTCGCGTGCTCGTTGTCCATCACGAGAGGCCGATGACGATGGCGATGACGGCTGAGACCGCTACCAAGAGGAGCAAGACCAAGACCCAGGCCGGCGTCCGCTTGCGGGGTGCGGGCGGCTCCACAGCGACGGGGGCGCGATCGGACGTCGGCGTCTCGACGGGCTTCGGTTTCGGCTTGGGCGGACTCGTCTTGACTGCTGGTTTGGGCTGAGGGGCGACTTCGAGGGCGGGCGCATCGGCCTCGAGGACGGGCGCAGCCTCGGTGGATTCGACCTCCGCAGGCTCGGCGTCGATGGGCTCAGCCTCAAGGACGTCGGTCGGTTCGTCCTCGAGGGCGGTGGCCCGCGACGGTTCCTCCTCGAGGGCAGGCGGCTCAACCTCGAGATTTGCAGCCTCTTGGGCCTCGGCCGGTTCGTCCTCGAGGTCGGGGACAGGATCGCCCTCGAGGTCGGCGCGGCGCTGGGCCTCGCGCTCGGCCCGTTCGCGGCGCTCGCGCTCCTCCTGCTCCGCGTCCGTTGCGCTGAGGGCGTACCGCAGCAATGCCGCGACGCCGCCGACGTCCTCGAGGGCGGAGAACGGGTCGACAAAGTCGACCTCGGCACCCGTGCGAACGGCCCGCTCCGTCATGACCTCGACCAGGTCCACGCGGAAGACGTCGCGTGAGCCGCACGTGCCGCACGTGTTTGGCGTGCCGTGCTGGACGGCCTCGCACGTACGGCACTTCGTGCCTTTGATCTCGGCCTCGCGGTCCACCAAGACGGCCTCCGCGCGGGCGTGTGTCAGTGCCTCCAAGACCGAAGTTGCGCCGAACGCCGCGAGCCCCGGCCCCATCCCCTGCTCACGGATCTGGACCCACAGCGACTGCTCCGCCTCGCGTTCGCCCTCGACGGCAAGCTCCGCGGCGGCCTCGAGGGCGTCACTGTCATCGGCGTTGCCGTCCACCGACTTGGAGCCGACAAGCTTGTCTCTCAGGTCCTGCCGCAGCGCCTCCGTGACGGCCCGCACCGGTTCGTCAGAGCCGACCAGGACAATGCGCGAAAACGAGCGCTCGGCCTCGAGGTCGGACAGTCCGTCCGCGATCTCGGTCGCGTAGGCCTCGATCTGTTTGTCGCGGCGGCGAGCGTAGCGTTTTTGGCTCCATCCGCCCTTCTTGACGCTGTTCTTGATGTCGCCCCGGACGCGTCCGCGCTCGTCGACCTCGTCGGCGGAGACGAGGTAGATCTTGGCCCGGTCGTTGTCCAAGACGACGGCGGCGTAGGTCTCGTGCTCCTCGATCAGCTCATACGCCGGCCGGAGGTACGGCGCGTCGCCCATCCACACCGTCGTCCCGACGCGCTCGGGGAGCTCGTACGCGCGTCGGACGTCGCCGGCCCACGAGGTGTAGATCGCGAGGGCACCATCGTGGGGCGCGTCGAACTCGTCCATGAGCTCCCGAGCGATCGTCAGGCTCTCCTGAAAGTGCTCGGTCTCGGCGGGCTGGTCGCTCAGCAGCGCGCGGATCCGCGCCAGGTCGGCCTCGAGGACGGACGGGTCGTCGCCGTGGTCGAGGTAGACGGTCAGGAACGCGCGCTCTGGACCGGCGAAGTCGGCGAGGTCGCGGAGCGTGTCGAGGTCGAGCATGTGCAGCGTGTGGGGGCACCACCTACGCGCCCTCGAGGACGCGGCTCCCCAGCCTCGAGGTTGACACGTCACGGACCGATGCGCTGTGCCCGACCTCGAGGACGCCGCCTGCGACATGTCAAGGGAGTCGACCTCGAGGGTAGACGCAAAAAGGGCGGCGACCTCCGAAGAAGCCGCCGCCCTGAATCCTACAGACGCTGAGGGTTACTCCTTGTCGTCGGTCGCGTCCTCGAGGTCGCCGTCGACTTCGAGGCTGGCCTTGCCGAGCTCCTGGTCGGCCTCCGGCTCGTCATCGTTGCCGGTGAGCTTGGCGACGGCCTCGTCGGCGGGCGTCTCCAAGACCTCCGGGACGTCGACCGTCTCGGGGTTGTCGACGGGTCCGGTGTACTGAGGCTCCGTCGCCTCAGACGTGGCCTCCGTCTCTTGCCCGATGGCCGTGTCGACCGCCGAAGCGAGCGAGCCCTCCTCGGCCGGCGTACCGGACTCGAAGGCGGCCTGGGACTTGGTCGACGGCGGGACGGCGCCCGTGTCCTGAACGCGCTCGGTCGTCTCGGCGGCGGAGCCGCGCGGCACGTCGTCGCGTGTCTCCACGCGGTTGTCCGTGCCGACCTCGCCCTCGAGGTCGGACGCGGCACCGGCGACCGCGACGGGCGGCTCGTTGGTGTCCTCGTCCGAGACCGCGTTGGCCTCGGCGTCAGCCATCTGGGCGCGAAGCGCGGCGAGCCCTGAGAGCTCACCCAGCGTTGCGGGACCGGACTGGCTGCTGCCGTACGACTCGACCTGCTTGCGCTCCTCACGCTGCTGGTTCCGCTTCTCGCGGAACTCGGCGTCGCGCTCGGCGCGCTCCTCGGCCCGCTGCTTGGCGGTCTCGGAAAGCACCAGCTCGCGGTCCTCGCGGTCCATCCGGATCACCTGGAGCTCGAGCTCGTCACCGACCTGGTACGCGTCGATCGGGCGACCGCTGCGCAACAGGTGCGACGCGGGCACGAAGCCCTCGACGTCCAGCGGAAGGTCGACGACCACGCCGCCGTCGTTGATCTCGGCGACCGTCGCCGTGGCCTCGGCGCCCTCGCCGTACACCTCGGCCACCTTGGCCCAGGGATCGGTCGAGACCTGCTTGTGGCCCAGCGAAATCCGGCGCTGTGCGATGTCGATGTCGATCACGATCACGTCGAGCTCCATGCCCTTCTTGACCACCTCGGACGGGTGCTTGACCCGCTTGGTCCACGACAGGTCGGACACGTGGACCAACCCGTCGATGCCCTGCTCGATCTCGACGAAGGCGCCGAAGGTCGTGATGTTGCGGACCTTGCCGCGCGTGATCGTCCCGACCGGGAACCGGGCCAACAAGCCCTCCCACGGGTCGGGCTCGAGCTGCTTCATGCCCAAGCTGATCTTCTTGGTCGACTCGTCGACCTTCAAGACCTTGACGTTGACGTTCTGGCCGAGCTGGACGCGCTGCGTCGGGTGCTTGACGTGCTCCGTCCAGGACATCTCCGAGATGTGGACCAAGCCCTCGATGCCGGGCTCGACTTCGACGAAGGCGCCGTAGTCGGTGATCGAGACCACGCGGCCTTCGATCTCCATGCCCTCCACGATGCGCTCCGCGAGGTTCTCCCACGGGTGCTCCTGGAGCTGCTTGTAGCCCAGCGAGATCCGCTGGCGCTCCTTGTCGTAGTCCAAGACGACGACGTTGAGCTTCATGTCGAGCTCGAGCACCTCGCTCGGGTGCCCGACACGGCCCCACGACAGGTCCGTGATGTGCAAGAGTCCGTCCACGCCACCAAGATCGACGAAGGCGCCGAAGTTGACGATGTTCTTGACCTGACCCTCCAACACCTGGCCGACCTCGAGGGAGTCCAGGATGTGCTTGCGCTGCTCCTGAAGGTCCTTCTCGATGAGCGCCTTGTGCGAGATGACGACGTTGCCGTTCTGGGGGTTCGTCTTGACCACCTTGAACTCCATCGTCTTGCCCACATACACGTCGAAGTCGCGCACGGGGCGGACATCGACCTGGGAGCCGGGCAGGAAGGCCTCGACACCGAGCAGGTTGACGATCATGCCGCCCTTGATCCGCTTGGTGATCTCGCCCTCGACGACGGCGCCCGACTCGAGCGCGCCCTCGAAGATGTTCCAGCGGAGCTTGTGGTTGGCCTTGGTGTAGCTCAGCGTGAGCTGCCCGCGGCGGTCCTCCAAGCGCTCGACGTAGACGTCGATCGTGTCGCCGACCTCGGGGTCCTCCCCGAACTCGTTCTTGGCGACGACGCCGTCCGACTTAAAGCCGATGTCGACGACAACCTCCTTATCGGTCAGGCCGACGACGGTGCCCGTCACGATTTGGTCGGCCTCGACGGCCGACATGGAGGACCCGTAGAGCTCGGTCATCTCGTCGGTCGCGGCGCCGGTGTCCGAGACCTGGCTGGACGCGCCGATGCCCGAGACGCCGGCGTTGGCCGCGTCCGTCTCGTTGAGTTCGTCGATCGAGATCGTGCGGCCCAGGTCCTTGCCCGTGTAGCCGAGCGAGGCGGCCGTGCTGGCGCCGTCACCGGAGGGGACCGCGTCGGCCGCCGCGTCGGCAGCGCCCTTGACGGTGTCCGTTACAGCCTCGGCGGCGTCGGAGGCCACGTCGGTGACGGCCTCCGTAGCGTCGGAAGCAGCGTCGGTGACGGCCTCGACGGCGTCCTCGACGAGTTCAGCGGCACCGGCCGCGGCGCTCGCGGCGACGTCCTTGACGGTGTCGGCGACCTTCGAGGC